>DATIPW010000141.1:0-2309 GCA_035471605.1 Anaerolineales bacterium
GATCGTGCTTTCGTCGGTGAGCTTCATCATCCCGCGCATCGGCGTGGCCGCGGCCATCGTCACCATCGTGGCCGGGCAGATCCTCCTCAGCGCCACCCTGGATCACTTCGGCTGGCTGGGCGCGGCGGTCCGCCCGCTGGATGCGTCGCGCCTGCTGGGACTGGCGGTGGTCATGCTGGGGGTCTGGCTCACCGTCCGGTAGTCGGCCGGCGCAGTTTCCCTCGCGGTTTCACGGCCAAAGAGAAGGGATGGGCATGCACCCATCCCTTTTGCTGCGCGTGCTGATGCGGTCGCGGGCCCGGATCCGTCTAGTCAAACTTCCTCGTGCTGGGCCAGGCGTCGTCGATCGGCACTTTCAGGCCGCGCGCCACGTAGATCCATGTGCCGTTCTCGTGCGGCATGCAGTACTGGCAGCTCCATGCCGGTCCAGCCGTCACGCTATCAAAGGCTTCGCTCAGATCCGTCAACGGTCGTCCGATGGAGATCAGCACCTCGCCGGTGCAGCCCTGCGGTCCCCACAGGTAGTAGCTGTTGTGCCCGCTGATGGCTTTCGGCAGCCCCAGCTTCTCGCCATAGTACGCCATGGCCGCCGCTTCGCCATAGTTGTGGGTCAGGATGCAGCTGCTGGCCTGCTCCTCGGGCGTGAGCGCAGTGTAGGCCTCGTGCACGGCTGCCACCATCTCAGGCCACCCGTAGCGATCCGCGTAGTTCTGCGGCAGTTCCGAGGCCTGCAGGTTCTCCTGCTTGACCTCGACCCCCCCGGCGAAGGCCGCATTGAAGCGCATGAACGCTTCCGGCGTCAGGATCGGAATGGCGAAGGGCACAATCAGCAGGCCGGTGAGCCCCAGCAGCGCACTGTAGGCCGGCTGCAACCATGCTGTTTTCGGCTTGCCCTCGATCAGCCACTGCAATCCGTAGGCACCGGCTGCGAACAGGGGGGGATAGGCGGGAGAAAGCCAGTAGAACTTGGTTCTCTGCAGCATGAAGAACAGGAACAGCAGCACGTACGCCCAGCCGAATGCACGGTACGGCTTGCCGGCCGGCACGAAGAAAAGGAAGAGCAGGCCGCCCAGCCACAGCGGCAGGGCCAACGGGTTCGTGGTCAAGATTTGCTGCAGCAGGAACTCCGCCGGCGTGGCCTGAAAGGTCTTGCCGCTGGAGTAGTTCCCCGTAAATTCGACCACTGGGAAGCCGTTCGAGGCCTGCCAGATCAGGTATGGGAAGATGATCGCCAGCGCGATCAACCCCCCGAACAGCAGCCACCGGTTGAACAGCAGCCTGCGGCTGGAACTGATCAAGAGGCCCGCCAGCAGGGCCAGAACGTAGAACGCGATCACCAGCTTGGTCTGCAGACCCAGGCCGATCACCGCGCCGGCCAGCAGCCAGCGCCGCGGCTGCTGATCGCGCAGCATCCGCACCAGCACCCATGCCAGCAGCGTCCACCACAACTGGTCAAAGGGATCCATGGTCAGCAGGCCGCTGGATCCGAGGAACACCGGGGCAAACGCCACCGCCAGGGCTGCCAGCGCCTGGGCGCCCCGTGTCGCGCCCAGCGCGGCCGCCATGCTGGCTGTGAGCAGAACGATGATGACGCCCGCGATCGCCGGCAGCAGGCGGATCGCCAGCACCGAATCCCCCAGCACCGCCCGGGAGAAGCCGGCCACCAGTGCCACGAACGGAGGGAACTCCAGGTAGCCGAAGGCCGGGTGCTGCGCCGCGGCCAGGTAGTACATCTCATCGCGGAAGATCGTGTCGTGCGCGTTGGTCCACAGGTGCAGCCCGAACTGCACCAGCGCGATCAGCGGAACCACCCAGCCTGTCCTTCGCAGCCAGGCAGCAATACCGGATTCTGTGCGCATGGCATCCCTCCCCGCGCGCTTGGGCGCGCCTCTGTTACCCCAGTATTGGGCCATCCGGCAGGGACTGTCAAGTGAAGAAAAGCATCTCCCCCATGCTCCACCTAGCCCCTGCCTGCCGCCGCTGAGTAGAACTCCCGCAGGAATCCCGAAGGATGCGTGGCCAGCAGCCGCGGCGCTTCGAATCCGGCGCCGGCCGCCACGCGCTTGAAGGTCGCGAACGACAGCGGGAACGGCACCCACGGGTTGCCCTGGTCCACGTTGTATTCCACCAGCAGCAGGGTCCCCTGTGGCCGCAGCAGCGTGCGCACCCGTTCCAGCATCTTTTCCCTGTCCCGGAAGAAGTGCAGCGAATTGGCCATCAGGGCCCCGTCGAGTTCGGGCAGGTCCAACGGCCCTGCGAGATCAGCTCGTACAAGGTGGAGAGATGTGCTTTCGCCGAACCGCCTGGCA
>DATIPW010000142.1:0-1837 GCA_035471605.1 Anaerolineales bacterium
AGCAACAGGTCCACATCACTGTCCGGGACGGTGAAGCCCGTCTTGCCATCCTGCACCAAGAAGCCCAGCCCGCCCACATCGGAGGCAACGACCGGCGTTCCGCACGCCATCGCCTCAAGCGCAACCATGCCAAAAGACTCATAGTGCGACGGCACTACAACGACTTCCGCCGCCGAATAGTAGTACGGAAGCGTATCCTGACGGCGTTTCCCAAGAAACACGACCGTCTGACCCACGGCCAGCTGGTCGCAAAGCTGCTGCAGGCGCCGCATCTCTTTCGTGATCCGCTCGGGTGATGCATCAGGCTCGCCACCAATGATTGCCAGGTGCACAGGCCGATGCCCTTTCGCCGGTCGCAGGCGCGAGATCGCCCGAATAAGAGTCTCGATGCCCTTGAGCGGTTCAATCCTTCCCACATACAGCACCATGCGGTCGTCCGGCTTGAGGCCCACGAACAGCTTGGCCTCATCTGCCGGGATGGGGTAGAAATGCTGCAGATCGACACCAGGCGGGATGATCTCGAGGCGGCGGTCGTCTGCCTTGTACAGGAACCTCAGCTGGGTTTGCTCCGCCAGGGTTGAGACGATAGTTCGGTCTGCCCGCTGCACCAGCCGCCTCTCAGCCGTGATGCGCTCGGGGCTTTCGCGTTCATCCGCCGACTGCGCGACGCGGTTCTTCATCTCGCCAAGAGTGTGAAACATTTGCACAATCGGAGTGCTGTGCCATGCCTCGGCGAGGGCCTCGGCGGCCAGGCCGGACAGCCAGTAGTGGCTGTGGATCAGGTCGTAGCGCAGGCCCTTCTCCTGGGCGAACTGCATCACGCCGCCCGTGAACTGCGGAACAAACTCCATCAACTGCTGTTTGGGAACGGGCACTTCGGGACCCGCGGGAACATGCACCACGCGATTTCCAAAACCGAGTTCGTGCACAATATGCGGGACGTGTTCATCCTGGGACCGCGTGAACACATCCACATGCACACCGATCCGCCCGAGCTCGGCCGTCAAGTCGCGCACATAGACGTTCATGCCACCCGTGTCTTTGCCTCCCAGGATGGCCAGCGGGCAAGTATGATAGGAAAGCATTGCTATGTTCATCTATTCCACAGCCAGCGGCCCAACGTGCCGCAACGCGGGGTCAGGGCAAGGCGGACCCAAGCCTCTTCAGTGCCGGGGGTCGATCATCATTCCCGGCGCTTTGAGCGGCCGCAAACTTGCCTGTTTGTGCCTTCGACTGTATAATGCGCGAGGTAGTCAAACGCCACCGTAGCTCAGCTGGTAGAGCAGACGATTCGTAATCGTCCGGTCATCGGTTCAAATCCGATCGGTGGCTCCAGTCAATCGGCGGGTTTTCTCCTGTAATTTGGGACTATTCGGGAAGGAGAAAACCCATGTTTTCCCGTGATCTCGATGAACAGACGATTATTCAGGTTTTCCAAGAGGCCGATCTAGGCATCTGCGCCGAGGCTTTCCTTACCGATCGCCAAGCCGCAGGGCTGTCCCGCCACACGCTCAAATTCTACCGCCAATTCCTTACCCAATTCCTTACCGATTGTAGCGCCCACTCCCTGACGCTGGCCCGACAAGTCACCGCCGATTCCCTCCGGCGCTATTTCCTCAAGCTCGCCGAAACGCACAACGCGGGCGGTGTCCATGCGGCGTACAGGACCCTCCGCGCCTTCTTCCACTGGTTGGCCGCTGAAGAGCTCATGCCGCCCGAGTGGAGAAACCCCATGTCCAGGGTGAAAGCGCCGCGGGTAGCGCTCAAGCCGATCGAGCCGATCTCCATTCCGGAAGTCAAGGAGCTGGCAGATACCTGTCAGCACGGAACCCTTCTG
>DATIPW010000143.1:0-3005 GCA_035471605.1 Anaerolineales bacterium
AGGCCGCCGGACTGGAATTCGCATTGTGTGGGGCGAGCATGACGCTGTCCAGGCTGCGCAACGGGCTGTCCGGGGGAAGCGGTTCGGATTCAAATACGTCCAGCGCCGCACCGCCGATTCGGCCGGCCCGAAGAGCCTCGATCAGCGCGTGCTCATCGACTATCGAACCGCGTGCGGTGTTAATCACCACCGCATTGTCCTTCATTAAAGCGAACGCTCTTGCTCCAAGCAGGTGACGGCTAGTCGGGTTCAGGTCGCAGCTCACGCTCACGTAGTCGCTCGCTTGCAGCAATGTTTTCAGGTCAGTCATTTCGATTCCCACCTCGCCTACGAACACGTGGTCGATCTCAACGATATCGTTGCCCATCAGGCGCATGCCAAAGCTGCGAGCCCGGCGTGCAACGGCTTTGCCGATATTGCCCACACCGATAATTCCCAGTGTGCATTCGCTCAGTGCGTGGCCGGCAGCCTTGTTCCACGCGCCCGCTTTCATTTCACGATCCATCCAAGGCTGGCGCCGGGCGTAGGCCAGCATATAGCCGAGCACGCTATCGGCGACCGGTGTTGTGAAGGCATTGGGTGTGCGGCACAGCTTAATCCCCAGGCGCCTGCAGGCATCCGCGTCTATCGAGTCAACCCCCGTGCCCCATTTGGCGATCACCTTGAGACGGGGCGTGCAGGCCTCCAGTACCCTGGACGTGTACATGTCGTCGCCGCAAACCGTCCCATCAAACGTCCCGGCATACTTAAGTAGCTGCGACTCATCCAGACGTTCCTGCACCTCCGCCACCACCAGTTCAATGCCTGTGCGTTCCAGGGCTGGCCGAAAGCGGCCCAACACTGGAAGGATGTATGGGGCGGTGATCAAAACGGTAGGCATCACTTTGCCTGACAGACAGCCTCGTTCACAGCATTATAGTCGTAGGGCGGAGGATAGGCGGTGCCTCGCTGCAGCTGCAGGCAAAGAAAGGCGCGCGCGCCGTCATCCGACCGAACAATTGCTGCCGCCCGTCGCATCTCCTGTGTGCGGCCGAGAGTCGCGTAGGCTTCCAGCGCCGGCATAATCTCAGAAACGTCGTCGGGCGCCAGATCCAGCGAGAGCGCCTCATCTGCAAGTCGGGCTACCTCCTGCCAGGACCCTTCCTGGCGGGCCAGCGCCATCCGCTGATAGTACTGACACCAGGGCCGCGGCGAGTGTCCTTCCAGAAATGAAGGCAGTATTGCAGGCAAACCGGAGGATTCAATCATCTCGATGCGCGAATACAGGGCAGCCTCAGCTGCCAACGAGTCGTCCACTAGCCCAGGAATCTCCACCTTGTTGCCATCAAGAACGTGAAGGCAGGAATTCAGAGTGGGGTATAGGGCCACCAGTGCATTGCGGTAGTTGTCTGCAACGAGCACGCTCCGGTCAAAGTGCTCGCGGTTCTTCCCGAGTTGGAGTCTCGCAACTGTCGCCGAGTTGATGACGTCCCCCCCGATCTGCAGGCGTTCACCGGGAAAGTAGATCACGTTGGCGGGTCCGTAGATCTCATAGCCTTCCTGGTACCCCCCCACCGGAATCTCAAGGAAGAGCATTGTTCCTGGTTTCAGCCCGGGAGCGCGCCAGACCATCTGCTGCCAAAGATCGCGCTGCCAGTCCCAGAAATCACGATACCATGCAGCGCTGAAGTAATGCACCGATACGGACATGCCAATCAGCGCCACCAGTAGGCCCCGTCGGGAAGATCCATTTAGGAACCGAAAAGCAGCTCCCCCGATCACGAGCGCCACACCGGACGAGGCATACAATGTGTAGCGGTCCCATTGATCGGCGAAGAGAACGTTGCGGCCGGCAAGATCAATCGGCAGCAATGCAAAAAACACGATCAAGGCGCCCAGCCCCATCATGTGCGAGTACGTATCCGTTCGGCTTGGACCGTCAGGAGGCGGCTGGCTGGCCAGCGCGCGGCGGGCAAAGAGCAGGACTAGCCCGATGACGACCGCGGCAACTGCCATGGCTATCGCGAAATCGCGGTAGGTGCTTCTGGCTGAAAACTGGTAGAAGGGTACCGTCCAGGCAAGAAACGTGCTTTCCACCATATCTTTCAGCGTCTCTATTGCCACGGAAAACACAGACCGCAGCGGCAGCATCCCATATCTGCCGACCAGGACATCCAGATTGGTGGCACGGCGGCTGCTCTGGAAGATGAACAGCCGCCAAACCAGGAAGCACCCTGCCAGGAGAATGTAGGGCAGGGCCGATTTCAGAGCCCGCCATGTAGTGGGGGCTGGACCAGCGCGATCCCGCTTCGAGATTACGTGCCAGGCAATGGCAAACCGAGCGATCTCCATGCCAATGGCTGATTCGAATATTCCCAGGTAGAAGAGTTGCAGCGCACCGGCGATGGCGGAAAGTCCGAAGCGTCCTGCCGGCTGGCGAGTATTCATCGCCCCCAACATCAACAGGAAGGACAACAGGGCCGCAGCATGGGCACCGAGGTCAGTAATGTAGACAGCAGCGTTGGGCTGTACGCTATAGCCCGGATACACTGAAAACAGCAGGGCGATGACCAACGTCTCGGCATGGCGCGTCGGCCAGACCACGCGAAGCAGCTGCCAGAAGATCAGGTTTCCCAGCAGCCGCAGGGCGAGAGCGGCAGCGTGCCAGGCCAACGGCGCGACACCCAACAGCCGATAGGCCGCTGCATAGAAATATCCCACCAGAGGCCTGTCTATCTGAAATAGCGCGATGATGCCTGCCGTCCCTTCCGACTGCGCCGTCGCCAGGAGATACCAGTCGTCCCGATAGAATCCGAGCCGGGCAAGCAGCACGCCATAGGTCGCCACCGTAATTACGACAATCAATGCAGGGAAGGCGAGGTCGAGGCTTGGCCGCTTCATGGGATCTGCCGTGCTGCCGATTCTGTCCTCGCAATCAGGAAGTCGCAAATCGCGAAATCGAGTTCGTCGTCAATGTCCCAGGCCTCGGCCGCATCGATCTCGAACAGGTAGGGCCGGTCTCCAAT
>DATIPW010000144.1:0-8815 GCA_035471605.1 Anaerolineales bacterium
GAGGCAGGCCGGTTTCGTGCGTGCCCGTTGTGCGCGCCCAAGCCGGCACCGCCCGCGTAGCGACCGGGGCTAGCGGGTGACCAGGAACAGAAACCCCGCCAGCACCGCGCACAAGCCCGTAATGGTATTGACGATCTCGCCGCCCAGGCTCACGCCCAGCATCCCCAGGCCTGCCAGGATCAGGTAAGCCCCGAGCAGGATCCACTTCAATCTGCGCATGTCTCAACTCCTTCTTCCAATATGGGCGGCCGCCCACAGGATTGGCCTGACCCGTGTCACGTGTTGTCGCCGCCTTCCTCGTCCGCAAGGATCTCCTGCGCCAGCTTTTGCAGGGCCTCGGCCTCCGCCGGATCAACATTCCGCACCAGCCAGTACTGCTGTAGCAGCTCGAGCGGCGACAAGGTACTGGCAGCCTGGCCGCCCGGCAGTCTCACGCGCGCTTCCACTTGGGGGCGCCGGATCAGGTGGAACTCGAAGGCCCTGGCGGCGTGTTTGCGCAAGGCCGACTCGTCGATCAGCGCCTCATATTCGCGTGGGTATTCCACGGTCAGCCGCACGATCGCCCCTTCCATTTCTGCTGCATCAGGCAGGGCGGCTTTCAAGGTCTCCGTGGTGGTATCAGCTGCGGATTGCTCCGCCACCTCGCCCGCCGAAAGCGCAATCCGGCGCTCAATGAAACGCCGTGTGCCCGTGAGTTCCTTCCAGTGTACCCGCGTCGCCGCTCGGGCCAGCTCGGCGATCACGAAGTAGCGCGGCTCCCCGGCCTCCCCAAAATCGATGCGCTCGATCGACCCCGGGTAGATCACCGGCGGGTATCCATCCTGGTTCAGGTCCTGCGGCTTGTGGATGTGGCCCAGCGCCACGTAGTCCAGCCGCGGGTCCCGCAGCAGGGAGGCCGGCACCAGCCAGTCGGAACCCAGCATGACCGTGCGCTCCGATCCGTAGGCCGCACCCTCCACCGATGCATGCGCAGTCAGGACTACGGGCAGCGCGGGGTCGGCCTCCTGCAGCCAGGACCGGGTCTCTTCCACCACGATCTCCGCGATCTGCCGGTTGGTCTCCGCCGGGTCGGCGCTGCTCAGGCCCCGCGCCGCGATCAGGGCCGAACGCGAGAGCCACGGCCAGGCGATCACTTGCAGGGGCAGCTCCCACAGGTCCGCAGGCCTCAGCATCTCCGGCCGATCAAGAACGCGGACGAAAGGCACGTTGAGCGTGTCAAACTCCTGGATCGCCGGCGCCCTTCCCATCGCCGGAGCCAGGTCGTGATTGCCGATCAGCAGCAGCGTCGGGATCTTGGCCTGGGACAGACGTATGATGCGTCTGCCCCATTCACGCTGAAAGGTCGGCGCCGGGGCGCGGTCCTTGTACGCGTCTCCGGCAAAGATCACCAGGTCCACCCGCTCGGCAATGGCGGCCTCCACGATGGTGTCCAGTGATCTCAGGAAATCGAGCACGCGCACAGGCAGCCCGGTCTCCGGGTCATGCCGGCCGTAGTTCTGCATGTCGATGTGCGCGTCGGCGAAGTGAAGTATCTTCATGGCCATGGCGCCGAGGTTCTAGGGTATGGCTCCCCACTCCTGCAGCTTGGCGAGTCCCGCAGTGAAATTCATGTTGTAGTACACGCTGCGCCGCACGTCCTCGATTCCGCCCAGCGTGTCACCCAGGGCGTACTTCGCCAAACCCCGCCAGTACAGGCTCTCCTCCAGCGTGGGCGTGGAGCCGGTGTTGTTCAGGGTGGTGTCCGCCAGGCTGACCACATCGTAGTAGCGCCCGGAATAGAAGTACGCCCAGTACGGGCCGGTCTGATACCACATCATGCGATACGGGCGTTCGTTGCTGTTGCTGCCCAGGGTGTTGTAGATTGCGAAGGCCTGATCATAGGCCGTGGCCGCGTCGACGTACTGCAGCAGGGCCACGTGACTGGTCCCCTTGGCAAACCAGGCGAAGAACTGGTCGATCCCTTGCAGGGCCTGGATATCCGCGTTGGCGCGCCGCAGGGCCTGCCCCGACGCCCACGTGGCATCGGCATATGGTCCGAGTACGTCGAGCAGTTCTGCCTCCCGGTCGGCAGGATAGACGACCAGGAACAGGAAGTTGAACGAGCGCCAGCCCTGCAGGAAGGTCTCGTACGGGATGTGGAAGTTGGGCCCGTCGTTGAACGTGTCCTGAACGATCAGTTCCTGCTTTGTTTCATCGTATCCGGTGATGAACTGGTAGTGACCCAGCCACCCAACCTTGCCTCGGTAATCCGGCTCGTAGTACCCTTTTTCTGCAACGGGTGGAAATCCTGCCGCGACCAGTGCCTTCATCAGGTCGATGGTGCCGCCATGGCGATACAGCGCCCGGTACTCTGTGTTCTCGTTGACAAAGGCCTCCAGCTCGTACGGCATCACATTGCGATCGGTCCGGCCGCGATCGATGAAGGACTTGGAGGCATCGTTCTCGCCCGGCTTCACCACCCGGGCCACATCATCGCGGGTACCCTGCCAGCCCCAGTAGGTCAGGGCCATCGTCAGGTTCGCCGGGGCGCAGTAGTTCCAGCGCTCGCGCTGATCGACGTACTTCACGCCCGGCAGAGTCACCTCCTGCGGCACGGGCGTGGGGGTCAGGGCTGGGCGGGGGGTCGGGCCGGCAGGGGTGCCGGCAGCGGGCGCCGCGCGTGTGCCGGCCTGCTGCGTGGCGTGCGCCTGCATGGTGGCGTTCACGATCGCATCGATCGCCGCCTGCTGCGTCGGCAGAAAGGTGATACCGGAGGGCGGGCGGAACACATTCCGGACCTGGATCAGCGCATCGTTGACGCGCCACGCCAGCCGATTGCGGACCGGTGGCAGGAGCGTCAGCCCGGCGGCAACCGCAATCACCGCCAGCACCATCCAGACGCGAGGGATCTTCCTCGTGAACATCGCGAAGATTATACAGCCCCGCTTCGGGCCGTCCCTCGTCCCAGGCACAGTAGGTTGCCGCAGGGCTCTTCCGCAGGCGTCCCTTCGCGCACTACAAAGCAAAGGTGGACGGCCGCCTGAAAACGGCCGTCCACCTGGCGTGCGGCTTGCTGCAAACCGCGCAAGCTCAGATTACTCCTTCACTTCCCCTTCAACCACTTCGCCCTCATCGGTTCCCGGCTGGCGGGGCTGCCCGCCTTCGCCCGTCGCTTCCGCCTGCCCCTGGGGCTGCCCTTGGGCATGCAGTTGCTGGCTCAGGGCGTGAACCGCATTCTGCGCCTCTTCGGTGGCACGCTGAATGGCGTTTAGGTCTTCACCCTGGGCGGCCTGCTTCAGGCTGCTGATCTTGCCCTCGATGTTGGTGCGCTCGTCAGCCGGCACCTTGTCCCCCAGCTCACGCAGGGTCTTCTCCAGCTGGTAGGCCGTGTTGTCAGCCGTGTTGCGGGCATCGATCAACTCACGGCGCTTCTTGTCCTCCGCCTCGTGCACGCGTCCTTCCTGGACCATGCGGTCAATATCGCCCTTGTTCAGGTTGGTGGAGGCCGTGATCACCACTTTCTGTTCCTTGCCCGTGGCCTTGTCCTTGGCAGTCACGTTCAGGATGCCGTTGGCATCAATGTCGAAGGTGACTTCGATCTGCGGGATGCCGCGCGGGGCCGCCGGGATGCCATCCAGCCGGAAGCGGCCGAGCGACATGTTGTCCGCAGCCATTTCGCGCTCGCCCTGCAGAACATGGATGTCCACTGCCGTCTGGCTGTCGGCTGCCGTCGAGTAGGTCTCGGTCTTGCGCACCGGGATCGTGGTGTTGCGCTCGATCATCTTGGTCATCACGCTGCCGAGCGTTTCCACCCCCAGCGAGAGCGGGGTCACATCCAGCAGCAGGATGTCCTTCACCTCGCCGCCCAGCACGCCTCCCTGGATGGCCGCGCCCACGGACACCACCTCGTCCGGATTCACGCCTTTGTTCGGCTCCTTGCCGTTGGTCAGCTTGCGCACCAGCTCCTGAACCATTGGCATGCGCGTGGCGCCGCCGACCAGCACCACCTCGTTCAGATTGGCCGCGGTCATCTTGGCATCCCGCAGCGCGGCCTCAAACGGAACGCGACAGCGGTTCAACAGGTCCTCGGTCATCTGCTCAAACTTGGCCCGGCTGAGCTTGACCTGGAGGTGCTTGGGCCCGCTCGCATCCGCCGTTACGTAGGGCAGGCTGATCTCCGTTTCCATCACCGAGGAGAGCTCGATCTTGGCCTTTTCGGCGGCCTCGCGCAGGCGCTGCAGGGCCTGGCGGTCGGCTCGCAGGTCGATGCCCTGATCCTTCTTGAACTCATCCGCCGCCCAGTTGACAATGCGCTGATCCCAGTCATCCCCGCCCAGGTGTGTGTCCCCGTTGGTGGCCTTGACCTCGATCACGCCCTCGCCCACTTGCAGGATCGACACGTCGAAGGTGCCGCCGCCCAGGTCAAAGACCAGGATGGTCTCATCCTTCTTCTTGTCCAGCCCATAGGCCAGGGCCGAGGCCGTCGGCTCGTTGATGATGCGCATCACCTCCAGGCCGGCGATCTTTCCGGCATCCTTGGTGGCCTGCCGCTGGCTGTCATTGAAGTACGCCGGCACGGTGATCACGGCCTGGGTCACGGGGCCGCCCAGGTACGCCTCGGCGTCCAGCTTCAGCTTCGCCAGGATCATCGCGCTGATCTCCTGGGGACTGTATTCGCGTCCCGTCACCGGGATCTTCACACGCACATCGTCCGCCGGACCGCGCACGACCTCATAGGAAACCATCCGGCGCTCCATGTCGGTCTCCTCAAAATGGCGCCCAATAAAGCGCTTGATCGAGTACACCGTGTTCTCAGAGTTAACCACCGCCTGGCGCTTGGCCGTCTGGCCGACCAATCGTTCGCTGTTCTTGTTGAACGCCACGACCGATGGGCAGAGCCGTCCGCCCTCCGCGGTGGGGATGACCGTGGCAGTGCCGCCCTCCATCACGGAGACGACGCTGTTTGTGGTTCCAAGATCAATTCCGATGATTTTTCCCATGGTTCACGCTCCTCTTATCCATGCACGCAGCACATGCGCCCGCGAGCTTTGCGCAGTCCGCGACCGCATGCACACCCGTGGATATCTGCGCAAGGATACCCTGCACGTGCAAGAATATCGTTAACAATGTGTAGAAACTGCGCCAGACCGCCGGCGGCAGGCGCCGCTCTCGCCCCCTAGGGAGTGCCCACCCGGATCCAGTCGTAAGATACCCCCAGGGGTGCCGATCCGAACGAAGCCGCCGAAACGCCCACCTTGCCCTCCGTCAGCACATGCAGCTTCTCCTGACGCGTGCGGATCTGGATCCCATTGATGTGCGGCGTCAGTTTGTCCTCCACACACTCCAGGCTGATCTCGTTCTCTGTTGGAGTGATCTCCTCCGAGCGCGATACCGCCAGCGGGGTGTAGCGCGCGATTCCTTCTTCCAGCCACTGGCCAAAGAGCAGTGCGTAGGTTTGGTCAGCGTGGATGTTGAACTCATACCAACCCAGGGCGGGATCGTAGCGGCAGATCACCCCGGCCGAAACCTCTCCCGCTGCCTCAAATTCCACCCGCGCCTCCACGCGGACATCCGCATAAAGGTGCGCCTCATACAGCGCGTACACCCAGTCATAGGGAGCGGTCAGTTCCAGACGAAGCGCCCCGCCCGTAGCCATGGGAGTCAGCGGATCACGGGCTGCGCCCGCCTGCAGAAACACCCAATACGGCAGGCCGCTGTCAAACTCTTGCGTGAACTCGCGCTCGGCGGGCGCCAGCGTGGCGGTGGGAACGGCGGTTGAGGTCGCAGGCACTGGGGAAGGTCGCGTCGTCGGGGTGGCGGAGGGCCGCACCACACTTTCCACAGGCGCCGGGGTCGCCGCCGGCAGGCAGCCAGCCGCTGCCAGGCATGCCAGCAGCAGCCAGCCCCGCGCCCACCTCATCCCAGTCTCCGTTGGCAACCTGGCAGCCCTCCGCTTTAATGGAGTTTGACCAGCAGCCTCGCTGCTGGTCAAACCGCTTGGTGGAGATGGCGGGAATCGAACCCGCGTCCGAAAGAATCGATCACGAAACTCTACGAGCGTAGCCTGCCGATTGTAGTCACCACAGGGACCCCGGCGGGCAAGTCACCCTGCAGCCATCTGCTGATCTTTCGCACAGTTAGCAGAGTCGTGTGCGGCACTCCACCTTTGTCTCGCCCGGTCCGTCACCCGGCGGAGAGCGGTGCCGGCGGACGCGGTCCCATCAAGGGGACCGTGCTGTCAGGTCAATCGCTTATGCAGCGAGAGGCATGGCAGCATAGGAAGTGCGGTTGGCACTTGATTTTTTGCGCTGAGTTTACGAGGTCGGCGCCGCTCGGCTCGCATTCCGGGATCAGCCGCTTCCGTCGAAGCCTGTCATCCCCGGGTGAGGCTGGCGCCCAAGAAGCGGGCCAGATCCTCACACTGCACCTGCATTATAGCATCCGCGTATTAGAGCCGCGTTATAGCCGCCCGGCTCGAAGCTCGGCTGGGCACGCCAATTCCCTTATACTTGGCGATACCTGACGGCATCCGAGAACAACCCCCAGCTCCGGTTGGGACCACGGCCTGCCCTCTGATCCGTCTCCGGCAATCCCCATGGCTGAGATAAAAACCGAACGACTGGCTGGCTACCGGCGCCTGATCGAGATCTCACGCGACCTGGCTTCCACCCTGGACCTGGACGTGCTGCTGGACCGCATTGTCCGGGCCGCCTCCGAGGTCACGCGCTCTGAGGCGGCCTCGATTCTCTTGTACGACCATCTCACCCGGCAGCTCCACTTCCAGGTTGCGACCGACCTGGAGGAGCCCACGCTGCGCGGCCAGATGCTGCCGCTGGATGGCAGCTTCGCCGGCTGGATCGTGCTGAACCGCAAGGCCGTGCGCATCGCCGACGTGCAGCATGACGCGCGCTTCTTCAACAACGTGGATCGGGTCACCGGCCGCCCCACCCGCTCCCTGCTGGGCGTCCCGCTCATCACCAAGAACAAGGTCGTGGGCGTGCTGGAGACCCTGAACAAGCGCGGCGGCAAATTCACGGAGAGCGACGAGTCGGCCCTTTCGGTCCTGGGGGCTCAGGCGGCAGTCGCCATCGAAAACGCGCGCCTATTCCAGCAGTCGGATTTGATCTCCGAGTTCGTCCATGAGCTGCGCACCCCGCTGGCATCCCTCAACACGGCCACCTACTTGCTGCAGCAGCCGGAGATGGACGGCGAGCAGCGCCAGCGGCTGCTCGACAACCTTCACGACGAGACCGTGCGGCTGAACTCCATGGCCGCCTCCTTCCTGGACCTGGCCCGGTTGGAATCTGGCCGGGTGCAGTTCCGCAGGAGCCTCTTCAACATCGCACAGCTGCTCCAGGAGTGCAAGGACAGCCTGAACGCCCGGGCCCAGGAAGCACAGGTGGAGGTCCGCATCGAGGGAGCGCAGGGCCTGCCGCCATGGGAAGCCGATCGTGACCGGCTCAAGCAGGTGCTGCTCAATCTGCTGAGCAACGCCATAAAGTACAACCGCCAGGGGGGCAGCGTGGTGCTGAGCGCGCTGGCCGGCGAGTCCACCACCTGCCTGCGCGTCAAGGACACGGGAACCGGCATCCCTGAGCACGCCATTCCCCATCTTTTCGAGAAGTTCTACCGGGTGCCCGATGCGGAGGCCACCCTCTCCGGCACCGGCCTGGGGCTCGCAATCTGCAAGGAGATCGTTCAGGGCCACGGCGGGCGCATGGAGGTCGAGAGCAGCCCTGGCCACGGATCCACGTTCTCGGTATACCTGCCGCGCTCCGGCAAGACTGTGCCGCGTGCCCTGTCCAGCGCGCAACCCTGAGACGGGCCCGCGCCCCTTCCACGCATGCCCGCAAACACAACGGCCTGCGCACAATGTGCGCAGGCCGGGTTCTTGTCAGGCCGGCTGGGACCTATCGCGGATCTACTCGCCGCGCTTCCCCAGGCGATGATCCAGCATCATGATCGCCGTGCCGCGTGCTTCCACCAGCTCCAGCTGGGCCACGATCTCCCCGGCGTTCTTCTCTTCCTCCACCTGCTCGCTGATGAACCACTGCAGCATGACCTGCGCCGGGTAGTCCTTCTCTTTGAGCGCCGTTTCGTACAGGCTGTAGATCGACGCAGTCACCGCCGCTTCGTGCGCCGCCACCTGCTTGAAGAGCTCCAGCGCGCTCTTCCAGTCGCTCTCCGGCGCCGCGATCGCTTTGAGCATCACCCGGCCGCCGCGCTCCAGCAGGAACTCATAGAACTTCATCGCATGCTCGCGCTCCTCGCCCTCCTGCATGTGCATCCACTTGGCGAAGCCGGGGAGATTCTGCTCCTCAAAGTACGCCGCCATCGCGAGGTACAGGTACGAAGAGTAAAGTTCCTTGTTGATCTGTTCATTAATGGCTTCTTGCATGGCCTTGCCGATCATGGTTTCCTCCTTGAAAATTCGCGCGGCAGCCTAGCAGGATGCCGCATCCACAATTGTAATCCGGTCCTCCTGGTTTGGCACAATGCACAGGAACTCGAAAGGCTCCTCCCCGATGTTCTCGTAGGAGTGCACCGCGCCTGCCGGGATCAGCACCACATCCCCGGCGACGACCTCGTGCATCTGGCCCGCAATCCCGACCCGGGCGCGGCCGCGCAGCACATATTGCTCATGCTCCACCGCGTTGGTGTGGGGCGGCATGCCGCCGCCCGGCTGCATGCTGAAGCGCCGCAGGGCGAAGTTCGGCCCCTCCTGCGCCGAGATCAAGACCTGAATGGTCGTGTCCTGCCCGGCCGCAACCTTGCTTGCCGGCACCTCATGCGCGTGTTTGACAGACATCCTCTGCTCCTTCTGGCCAGCGTGGGC
>DATIPW010000145.1:0-5956 GCA_035471605.1 Anaerolineales bacterium
GTTGGCTCTCTTTGATGTCGGCCTGGCCAACAAGCCCCAGGTCGTGGCCCTCAACAAGATGGATGATCCGGATGTGGGACACCGCTTGCCAGCACTCCAAGCAGCCCTTCGCAAGAAAGGAATCGACTGCTTGCCGGTATCGGCGCTGGCGCGGACGAACGTGGCCGAGTTGCTGGTCTTGGCCGCGCGAGAACTAGCCCGGGCGCCCATGCCCACTGCTGCGGAGACCCCCCTGCCAGTTTATCGCCCCCCGGAAGATCCGCGTGACTTCCGTGTGGAGCACGAGTCGCTGCATCGCTGGCGCATTACCGGAGCGGGCATCCAGCGGGCCGCGGCCATGACGTACTGGGAACATGAGGGCTCAGTCAGACGATTTCAAAAGCTGATGGAGGCGATCGGCGTTGACGCTGCCCTGCGCAAGTCGGGCATTCAGGACGGCGATACCGTCGCCATTGGGGACTTCGAGCTTGACTGGCAGGATTAGCCGGCTGGCAGACTGCCTGCAATCTGAAGGGCCCGGAGCGCTTCGCTGCTCTCGGGCCCTTGCTATTCACTCCAACGCCATCTTCTCCGCCGTGCCCAGCAGTATCCGTGCCCCTGGAGTCGCCCCGACGGTATTTGGCCCCACTACTTCCGTTTTCCCTTGGCGCGCTCCGCTGCATCCATCACCGCCACCGCTGCGATCTGCACAATGCTGCTCACTTCGTCGCCCGTCTGCAGTACGTGCAGCGGGGCACCCATGCCGAGCAGGATCGGGCCTATGGCCTTGGCCTTTCCCAGGCGTGCCAGGAGCTTGTATGCGACATTGGCTGACTCCAGCGAGGGAAAGACGAGCACGTTGGCGTCCTTGACGGCGCTGAACGGGTAGCGGGCTTCGACGATCTCCGGCGCAACAGCCGTGTCAGCCTGCATCTCACCGTCCACGGCCAGATCCGGCCGCCGCTCTTTCAGCAACCGTACAGCCTTGCGCACCTTGTCCGAGAGCGGATGCGGCGTCGAACCGAAGTTGGAAAAAGACAGGAAGGCCACCCGCGGCTCGATTTCGAGCTGGTAAGCAAAGTCCGCCGCCAGGGCGCCGATCTCTGCCAGATCCTCCGCCGATGGATCAATATTCACGGTAGCATCTGTGAACAGGTAGACACGTTCCTCAATGATCATCAGATATACGCCGGCCGCACGGCCGACCCCGGTTCGCGTGTGGTGTATGTGCAGCGCCGGACGAATCACCTCCGGGTAGTCATAGGTCAGGCCCGATACGAACGCATCGGCCGCGTGCATCTTCACCATCAATGGGCCGAAAACGTTTGGCTCGTGCACCTTCTTCAGCGCATCCCCTCGCGTGATTCCTTTGCGATTGCGCAGCGCATAGTACTGATCGGCATACTTTTCGATGTCCCCGAATTCCGCCGGGTCGACCACCTCGGGCTTGAATTCGAGGGCCAGCGCTTTGAGCTGCTCCTCGACGACTTCCCGCCGCCCGATCAGCACCGGCACGCCGATCTTCTCCTCCTGGATCTGGTGGGCGGCCCGGATCACCTTCGGCTCCTCGCCCTCAGCAAAGGCAATCCGTTTGCTGCCGCCCGTCGCCCGTGCCTTGTTCAGGATGAAATACCGAACCTGCGCTCCCAGGCCCTGCCGGTACGAGAGTTGCTGTCGGTACTCGTCCATATCGATAACCTTGCGCGCGACCCCGGTCTGGATCGCCATCTCGGCCACCGCCGGAGCCTCCCAGAGCAGCACGCGCGGATCCAGCGGCTTCGGAATGATGTAGTCTCTCCCATACTTGATGCTTTCCATGCCGTAAGCTCGGAGCACCGAATCCGGCACATCTTCCTTGGCCAAAGCCGCCAGCGCCTGCGACGCCGCAAATTTCATGTCATCGTTGATCGCCCGGGCGCGAACATCGAGGGCACCGCGGAAGATGAATGGGAAGCCAAGCACGTTGTTGATCTGATTGGGATAGTCCGATCTGCCCGTGGCCATGAGCACGTCCTTGCGCGCCTCCTTGGCAAGCTCCGGCAGGATCTCCGGATCAGGATTCGCCATGGCAAACACGATCGGGTCCTTGGCCATCGACTTGACCATCTCCGGCGTCAGCACGTTTGCCACCGAAAGTCCATAGAACACATCGCAACCTCTAACTGCATCGGCGAGAGTCCGGGCATCCGTCTCCACCAGGAAGCGCTCCTTGTACTTGTTCATGCCCTCGGTGCGTCCCTGGTACACAACCCCCTTCGAATCCACAAGCATGATGTTCTCTCGCTTCACACCCCAGCGGATTGCCAGCTCGGCGCAAGAGATCGCCGAAGCGCCCGCGCCCGAGATGGTCAGGCGCACCTCGCTGTGTTTCTTGCCAACGATCGCCAGTGCGTTCGCCAGTCCGGCCGCCGAAATAATCGCGGTACCGTGCTGGTCATCGTGGAAAACGGGAATATCTAGAATCTTCTTGAGTTCTTCCTCAATGTAGAAGCATTCCGGGGCCTTGATATCTTCCAGGTTGATCCCGCCAAAGGTCGGAGCGATCGCCGCCGTCACCCGGATGACTTCATCCGCATCGTGGGCGTTCACTTCAATATCAAAGACGTCAACGTCCGCGAACTTCTTGAAAAGGACGCCTTTGCCTTCCATCACGGGCTTGCTGGCCAGTGCCCCGCGGTTGCCCAGCCCCAGGATCGCGGTCCCGTTGGTCACCACCGCCACCAGGTTGCCTTTCGAGGTGTACTCGTATGCCAGCTCTGGATCCTTTTCGATGTCCAGCACCGGCTCGGCCACTCCCGGCGTATACGCCAGGCTCAGATCGCGCTGCGTATCCATCGGCTTGGTGGGTACGACCTCGATCTTTCCCGGCTTTCCCTTCAGGTGGTGGTACTCCAGCGCCTCTTCACGAGTGACCTTCGCCATGCATTCCTCCAAATCTGGCCTTGGGCAACGGCTGTGACCCGAGCCCAGGCGGCTGCCCTTGTCTACGCGCTTCGAATTATCACACGGAGCCGCGGCCAGTGCCAGTTCTGTTTGTCACGCTCGCGGGCACCTTTTGGCGCCTCCCTGCGCGCCGCTCGACAACCTGTCTGCTGCAGCCCGCCGCTGCGCCCATCGGCTACCCATTGTGAAGAAATCCGGTATAATCATGAGGAAACGAGACGAATTCTTGATTTTTTCTTGCCGCCGCTGCGGCGGCCTTGGCTGACCTACAGAGATTTGGACGTGCACGAAATCCTGGCTTCAGGAGCTTCGACAAGTCGCCGTTGTTTCAACGGATAAGTTGTGACACAGCCGATTCCCGGATTCAACCGCTGACTGCCTTGCGTTTCACCTAGCGCGCTCCCCAATCCGACTCTCCGGGCAACCCCTCGGAGATCCGGAGCCATTTTCGGCAATCCATGTTCTCCGCCAGCTGAGGCCCCCCGTGGCAGGGTTTCGGTTCGATGTTGCATTAATGGCCACCATCACCGCCATCGAAGTGCAGAAACGCCGCCCCGATCGGGTCAATGTTGACCTGGACGGAGAATTCGCCTTCAGTCTGGCAGCTGTGGTCGCCGCTGGACTGAAAGTGGGCCTGTGCCTGGAGGCCAAACGGATCGCCGCCCTGCAGGCCGCGGACGCTGATGAAAGTGCCTATCAACGGGCGCTGCATGTGCTGAGCCTGCGGGATCGCTCGGAATCCGAGCTGCGCACACACCTGCGGCGGCGCCAGACGCCGGACGACGTCATCGAGCGCACCCTCGCGCGCCTGCGCCAGCGGCGGCATGCCGATGACCGGCGATTTGCGCGTTCGTGGGTCCAGAATCGCGTGGACTTTCGGCCGCGCGGTCGCAGGGCTCTGGCTTGGGAGCTCCAGCGCAAAGGCATATCGTCTGAGATCGTTCAGTCAGCACTGGCGGAGATCGATGAATCGGCGCTCGCCCATCAGGCAGGCTTGAAGAAGGCCAGGCAGCTCACTGGGGCCGACTGGCAAGAGTTCCGCAAGAAAGTATCTGCCTATCTCGCTCGCCGCGGATTTCCAGCCTCCATGATTGCATCCACCGTGTCAGCCCTTTGGACCGAGATCCACTCCGGGCAAGCCTCACCCCAACAAGAGAAAACCGAGGACATCACATGAACCCCACCATCACCATTGTCATCGCAGCGCTGCTGCTTCTGGTTGGCATCTCTCTGGGCTACCTGCTCCATCGCTTGCAGACAGAACGGATGCTACGGAGTCAGCAGGACAAGGCCGACAACATCCTGCGTGTCGCCAGCGAGCAGGCCAGGCTCATCGAGACCCAGGCTCGCGAAAGCGCCACCAAGATCGTCCAGGCGGCCGAGACGGAGCTAAAGGAACGCCGCATCGAGGTCAGCAAGGAGGCCGAGCGGCTTGACAAGCGCCGCTCTGAGCTGGAGAGCCGTGCCGAGAAACTCGAGCAGCGGGAACAGAACCTGAACAAGCGCCAGAGCGCCGTGGACAAGCGGGCCAACGATATCGACAAGCTCTACGACGAAGAGGTCAAACGGCTGGAGCAGATTGCCCAGCTGACGCAGGATGAGGCCCGCAAGGAGCTTCTGGCGGCCGTCGAGAAGGAATCTCGCGCGGATATGGCCCGCATCTATCGCCAAATTGAGGCAACGGCTCGGGAGGAAGGCGAGAAACGGGCGCGCAAGCTCATCGCCGATGCCGTGCAGCGTGTCGCCTCCGAACACGTGGCGGAGGTCACCTCGTCCGTCGTCCCCTTGCCCAATGAGGAGATGAAAGGACGGATTGTCGGCCGCAACGGGCGCAACATCAAGGCGTTTGAACAGGCCGCCGGCGTGGACGTCATCGTCGATGACACGCCTGAGGCAGTGACCATCTCCTGTTTCGACTCGGTTCGCCGGGAGATCGCCCGCCGCGCCCTGGCTCGTCTCACCGTGGACGGCCGCATTCACCCCGCTCACATTGAGAAGATCCTGGAAGAGGAACGCAAGGCAGTGGACCGCGTCATCGCCGAGGCAGGCGAGCAAGCCGCCTTCGAGGCGGGCATTGCCGGCCTGCACCTGGAGGTGCTGCGAATGATGGGCCGGCTCAAGTTCCGCACCTCCTACGGTCAGAACCAGTTGGCACATGCCGTCGAGGTGGCCAAGCTGGCGGGTATTCTCGCGGCGGAGCTCGGCGCCAATATCGAGATCGCCAAGCAAAGTGGCTTCCTGCACGATGTGGGCAAGGCCATGGACCACAATCAGGACGGCACGCATGCCAAGCTGGGGGCTGAGTACTGCCGGCGCTATGGCGTCAACTCAATGGTGGTAAATGCCATCGAGTCGCACCACCATGAGGTGGATCAGCTCAGCATAGAAGCCGTGATCGCCGAGTCCGCGGATGCCATCTCCGGCGCACGGCCCGGTGCTCGCCGCGAGGACCTGGAAGCCTACATCAAGCGCATCCGCACACTGGAGGAGCTCTCACAGAGCTTCGAAGGTGTGGGGCAGGCCTTCGCCATCCAGGCCGGCCGCGAAGTGCGCGTCATCGTCAAGCCCGAGAACATCGACGATCTCGCGTCCGCCCGCCTGGCCCGCGACATTGCCAAGAAGATCGAGGAGAGCATGCAGTATCCTGGCCAGATCAAAGTGACCGTCATACGCGAGACCCGCGCAACGGAATTCGCCAAGTAGGGTCTTGCGGCTGCGGCTTCCCCCCTCATAGCCCTGCGCCCAGCAAGCGAGGGCTGGCCGATGGCCAGCCCTCGCTTGCTTCCACCTCGGTGATCAGCGGGCTCAGTTTCCAAGCGTGCCAGGGCACGCAGGCTACTCTTCCGCCGTCGCCGTGCGCAGGTCGCGCATCACCTCTTGATCTACGCCCGCAAACCTGGGCAGCTCGGTCAGTGCCAGCCGGTTAAGGCGCTCGCTCATCTTGGCCAAGATCAGTTGACCCAGCGCGGGCTTGCTCATCAATGCCCGCAGCGCTTCCGCCGGCACCTGGAAAAGCGTGCTGGCATCGGTAGCC
>DATIPW010000146.1:0-17539 GCA_035471605.1 Anaerolineales bacterium
ATCTACCTGGAGGGACGCGGGGGAGTCAGAATCGAAGACAACGTGATCGTGACCAAGACCGGGGTGGAAGTGCTGAGCGACATGCCGCGCCATCTGCGAATTGTGGGGTAGATCTACGCAGGGAGCGGCGGGATGAGGTCAACGCCATGCGGGCAGGTGAATGCCAGTTTGGTGGGGATTTCGCCGCCATGACTCCCGGGAGCGGGATGTCGCGGCGCGGATCCATCTGATTAGAACGTCGCCGCGACCGAGCGACGGCGGTCCTGTCAGTGACGACCGCCATGCCGGCGAACACGCTGTCCGGCGTGCCGCGGCGTCCGCCGGAACCTAAAGGTAAGAGCCGACCGTGCGACCGCTCCTCCTGAGTTGGCGCTCGTTCCTGGGTAGACCACCCGCGGGGGAGAAGGTGGGCCCGGATCCCCGAAGGCAGTCCCACTCAGCTGCGGATTCACAGCCAAAAAGATGCGCAAGCCGCGCCGCGCGCGCCCCCAAGCAGCGAAGTGGACCGCGGATTGCCGAAAAGGTTGCGCCGGGCAAGCTCGAGGCAGGTCTGGATTGTCCCGGGCAAGAGCGCAGCCGCCTTCGGATTCAACGTGCGCGGCATGGCGACCCAGCGCACAAACCCGGCGGCCATAGTATATTTGCCTGCCGCGAGGAATTGCAGTCAACGTACACGGAGACGGGTTGAATCGATCACTGCTCTGGCTAGGCGCGGCCCTGTTCCTGTGGGGCGTGGGGGAGGGGATGTTCCTGCTCTTTCAGCCCGTGTATCTGCAGGAACTGGGGGCCAGCCCGATCGAGATCGGGGCGATCCTGGGTGCGTTTGGGGCGGCCATGACGCTGACCCACATCCCGGCCGGGCATCTTTCAGACCGGGTGGGGCGCCGGCCCTTGCTGCTGGCGGCCTGGACGACGGGCTGCCTGGCCACCGTCATCATGTACCTAGGCGGCAGCCTGCCGATCTTTGTGGCGGGGCTGCTGCTGTATGGCATGACGGCCTTTGTGGCCTCGCCGCTTGACAGCTATGCGACCGCGGCGCGCGGCAAGTGGTCGGTGGGGCGGGCGATCACATTCGTCTCCATGATGTTCAACGGGGGAGCCGTGATCGGACCGCTGATCGGCGGACGCGTCGCCGACGAGCTGGGGTTCAGGCCGGTGTACCTGATTGCGGCTGCGTTGTTCGTGCTTTCAACCGTGACCGTGCTGATGGTCTCGGCCCAGCCGCGCGATGGGCATGACCCCTCGAACCCGCCCGGGGCGCTGCTGCGCAACCGCCGCTATCTGTCGTTCCTGGGCGTGTTTTTCTTTGTGGCATTTGCCACCTACGTGCCACAGCCCCTGTCTCCGAACTACCTGCGAAACGAACAATCATTGTCGCTGGGTTCGATCGGGGATCTGATCTCGCTCGCGTATCTGGGAACGACGATCCTGGCGCTGGTCCTTGGCCAACTGGAGGCGCGGGCCGGCTTCCTGCTGGGGCAGCTGGCCGTCGGCGGTTTTGCGTTGCTGCTTTGGCGCGGCCTGGGCTATGGCTGGTTTGCGGTCGGCTACTTCCTGCTGGGCGGCTACCGGCCCATGCGCAGCCTGGGCATGGCACAGGTGCGCGACCTGGTCCACGAATCGCAGATGGGGCTGGCCTATGGCATCGCGGAAACGCTGGGTTCTGCCAGCATGCTGCTGGCTCCGCCGGTGGCCGGAATCCTGTACACGCGGGATCCGGCTCTCATGTATCCAACGGGGCTGGCGCTGATCGCCCTGGGGATTGCCCTGACGGCGGCGTTGGTGCCCCGCAGCCGAGTGCTGCCGCCGGAGCACGTGCAGTTTTCGGTGGAACCGTGAGCAAGCGAGGAGGATGCAGCCGATGCTTGAGATCGTTGCTTTGACGCTGGGCCCGGTACAGACCAACGCATACCTGGTCGGCGAACCTCTTTCCGGGGACGCGGCGGTCATCGATCCGGCGTGGGATGGAGCGGTGATCCTGGCCGAAGCGAGGCGACGCGGGTGGCGGATCGCCCATTTGTGGTACACGCATGCGCACTTCGATCACATCGGCGGAGCCGGAGCGATTGCCGACGCGTCCGATCCGCTGCCGTTGGTGGCCCTGCATCCGGCCGACCATGCGCTGTGGCGGCTGGAGGGGGGCGCGCCGATCTTTGGCTTCAAGATCGATCCGGGTCCGGAGCCGACCATCGATCTGCACGCGGGTCAGGGGCTGCGGCTGGGCGGGGTGACGCTGGAGGTGCGTCACGCGCCCGGGCACACGCCCGGCCACTGCATCTTCTATATTGCGGCGATGGGGGTGTGCTTCTGCGGTGATCTGATCTTCCAGGGCGGCGTCGGGCGGACTGACCTGCCGGGTGGCAACTGGGATCAACTGGTCGGGAGCATCCGCACACAAGTGTTCACGCTACCGGACGAGACGCGCCTGCTCTCCGGGCATGGAGCCGAAACGACGGTGGGACAGGAAAAGAAATCGAACCCGTTCGTGGGGGAGGGGATGCAGGCCCCGATATAGGACGGCGGCCGAACATCGCACGGAACGAACCGCCGCCCCCCGCCTGAGACTCCCGGCCCGAAAGGAAGAGCCCGCCACCAGGAGGGCGGCGAACCTGGGCCAAGCCCTGACGATTGTGATCCCGTTCAGCCGAGGCGTGGCAGGAGTTGAGAAGGTGGCAGCTAGCCTGCCATTTTCTTCTTCATGGAGAGCTTGAGGGCGGTCTTGTAGATGGATTGGAGCTTGGGGGCAAGCTTGGTGGCTTCCGCGTTGCCCTGGTCTGCCTGCGCGTTGAGCTGCGCGACGAGGCCATTCAATGATTCCATGAAGGCGTCGTTGATCATGGCTTCGTTAGCCGCCAGAGTCTTCTCGATGGAATCGTCGGGCGCCTCCAGCAGCTTCTCGATGAAGGCGACCTCGGGCGGCGGAGCCGCCGCGGCCTGCAGGACCTCCAGCATCTTCTGAAGCTTGCCCATCGCGGTGTAGTCGTTCTTTTCGGATGCCTGGCGGTGCATGCCCTGAACGATGTCCACGGCATCCTGCGTGAAAGCCTCCAGGTTGGCCTGGGTGGCCTTGGCCACGTCCGGCTCGGCCAGGATCTTGTCGATCAGGGCCTGAGCCTGCTTGTAGCGCGCCTCCAGTTGCTTGTCCACTTCATCCACGAACTTGAGGGTCTTCTCTCGCAGCGACTCAAGTTTCTTCTTTTCCTCGCCGGCTGCCTTGTCCACGCGCTCGGTCAGAGTCTGGAAGAAGACGTAGTCCAAGCCGCCACGTGCCAACGACACGTAGGCCTTGAGCCGTGCGTCGTTGGGCGAGGCGACCAGGAGTTCCAGCAACTTCTCGCGAGTGAGATTGGGGCCGGCCTCCTGCAGCGCCTTGGCAGCCGCCTCCAGCTCTCCCGCCGACTCCTTGAGCCGCCTGCCGATGTCGGTTTCTGCAAGAAGCTGATTCTGCACGTCGGTGAGCTGTTTGCCAAGTGCCTCCTGTCCGCCGCCGAGCCCCGCCTGGAGCAGGCGGCTGAACAGCAGGAAGAACTGTTCATCGATGAGCGCGTTGTTGTCCTTAATAACCTGCGTGCGCACGTCTGGAGAACTGGCTGCCAGCAGCCTGTCGATCAATGTCAGTCGTTCCTGCTGCGCCTTGATCATCTCCGGCGTGATGCCGTCCTTGCCGAGGATGGTCTCCACCATCGACTCGTACGTGAGATTGGCAAGCGGCTTGAATAGATATGCTTTGCGTTTTTCGGAGGGCAGGCGGTTGGTGATCTGGGTGATGAGCGGTCCGATCAGGCGCTCCTGCTCGGTCACCGGCATTCCGAGTTCGGGGGGAAAGTAGGTGAGCAGCAGCTCCTTGTCGGCATCGTGATAGACGATGGGGGTGGCCAGGCGGCCCTCGAAGCCGCAGTGGGGACAGCGAGCCATGTTCGAAAGGCCGCCCAGCAAGCGCTGCTTGGCGGCGGCATCGGCACTTACATCGAAGAGCTGCTCAACGTTGGCCGTAATGGGCTGTTTGCAGCGCGGGCACGGGATCTGCGTCTTGGGCATGGTTGTGATATCCGATCTGGTGAATGAGGTTTGGCCGGGCGGACGCCGGTTAGGCGAGGAGCTTCTCCAAGCGGTGGATATACTCCTCCATGATGGCGAAGGTCTGTTCCACGGGCTGGGGGCTGGCGAGATCAACGCCGGCCTGCCGCAGCACTTCCAACGGATAGGCAGATGCGCCAGCCCTGAGGAAACCGAGGTAGTCGTCCGCAGCTCCCTTGTCGCCCTTCAGGATCCGATCGGCAAGCGCGTGCGCCCCGGAGATCCCGGTGGCGTACTGATAGACATAATAGTCCGCGAACAAATGACCGAAGGTTGACCAGACCATGCCGACGCGCGGCCGATCGATCTTGGCGGCAGGCCCCAAGCCCTCTGCGAATAGGTCGGCCAGCAGATTGCTCATATCGTCGGCGGTCAGCGAGCCCGCCGCCTCCACGCGCCGGTGCGCCTCCAGCTCAAAGCGCGCCAAGAGGGGCATCTGCAGAAAGTAGCGCAGGAAGTTGTCCATGGCTTCTTCAATGACGGCAATCAGCAGCGAACGATCCGTCGAGGTTTTGAGCAGATGGGCGCGGACCATGGCCTGGTGGAAATTGGAGGCGACCTCGGCCACGAAGAGCGAGTAGTCGGTATAGACCAGAGGCTGATGCTTCCAAGTCAGGTAGGAATGCATCGAATGCCCGAGTTCGTGCGCCAGGGTGCTGAGACTGCTGACATCGTGCGAGAAGCTCATGAGGATGAAGGGATGGGTTCCGGGCGCGCCGTAGGAGAAGGCACCGCTGGCCTTGCCCTTGTTGGGAATCCAGTCGATCCAGCGTTGTTCCAGGCAACCGCGGCGGAGCGCGGCGGTGTAGTCGAGGCCGAGCGGCGCAAGGCCTTCGGCAATGAGCTCCACGGCCTGCTCGAACGTGATCTTCACTTTGCGCGGTGCAAGCGGTGCCCAGAGGTCATAGTAGGCCAGACTGCGCAGGCGCAGCGCCTTGCGCCGCAGCTCAAAGTAGCGGTGCCAGATGGGAAGATGGCGCTGGAAGGTATCGAGAAGACTGTGGAAGACCTCGACCGGGATGTTGCTGTCAAACAGGGAGGCTGCCAAGGATGATTCGTGCCTACGGGCCCGCGAGCGGACGACACTGGCCTTGATGGAGGTGACCAGATTGCTGGCCAGTGTGTTCTTGAACTCCAGGTGGCGATCCATGTAGTTGTTCCAGGCGCTCTGCCGGGCGGCCCGATCCGGCAAGTGCAGCAGGCGCGGCAGCGAGCTCTGAGTCACCTCCAGCTTCTTTGCAGAAGAGGTGGTAGCGGGGGCAAATCTCAGGTCGGCGTTGGTCAACATGCTGGCTGTGCCGGCGGGTCCGTCGAAGGGATCGGCGAGCATGCCCAGCAACTCCTCAACCTCTGCGGAACGCACGTGCGCCCGCCGGCGAAAGAGATCGTCGAGGCTGTGGGCATACACGGCGAGCCGCACATCCTGCTGCATCCATTGGCGCAGCTTGTCGTGCCCCACGTCGATCAACTCGGGAGCAAAGAAAGCCAGGGCCGCAGCAACCTGCCCAAACATGCTTCCCGCCTGGCTGTGCATGCCAGCCGACTGCTGGTTGGTGGTGTCCACGGCCTGGGCAAAGCCGGCATACATGTAGACGCGCTGGGCCCGCACCCAGAGCTGGTCGCGGGCGGTCAAGGCCTGCAGGAGAACAGCAGCAGATTCGCCCAGACGGCCCTGGAATCTCTGGACGTCGGCGATGCCTGCCAAGACGCTTCGCAGCTCTGCTTCCCAGGCGGCTTCGTTGACAAAGACGCTTTCGGAATTCCAGGTGTTCTGCCTGTCAACTTTGTCGCGCGGCGGATAGAGCGGCATCAGAGAGGTTGCCCCTTGATCGCGGTTCCCGGGTTCGACGAATTGCGAGGAAAGCGCGATGTGACCCGCGCTCCGCCAAAATGGCGCTTCATTTTACCACCGCGATTTCGGGAGGCTGCGTCGGTCAGCGCGGAAGGGAGAAGCAGATCCTGGCGCCCACAGCCACCTTGGAGTCAGCCCACATGCGGCCGCCGTGGGCCTCGACGATGGCGCGCGCCAGATACAGCCCCAGACCCGCCCCCTTGGTCTGCTTTGCGGCATTGGTGGAGCGATAGAAGCGTTCGAAGATGTGCTGCATGTCCCGCGCGTCGATGCCGGGACCCTGATCACTGACGCATACGGTGACCTGGGCGGGGGCGGAGGTGCCGTTGATGCGGATCTGGCCTTTGGGCGCGTATTTGAGGGAGTTGGAGACCAGGTTGGAGAGCACCTGCTCGAGCCGCGTTTCGTCGCCGACGATGACAGGGAACCTGGCGGGGAACTCAGCCACAATGTTGTGCTTGGCGGACTGCGTGCCGAGCCGTTCGGCGATGCGCGCTGCCAGCATTGGCAGGGAGACATCTGCCCGATTGATGCTCAGGCCGCCGGCCTGCAGGCGGGAGGCGTCCAGGAGGTCGTCGATCATGCGCGTGAGCCGGTCCGCCTCCTCCTCAATGACTGCCAGGCTGTCCCTGACCACGGCGCGATCCCATTTGGCGTCGTCGCGCCGCAGGGTGGAGGCATAGCCCTTGATGAGGGTGACAGGCGTGCGCAGCTCGTGGCTGACGATGCTGATAAAAGTGGACTTGATCTCCTCGGCCGTGCGGAAGTGCGTGATGTCCCGGACGCTGATGACAATGTTGCGCAGCTTGCCGGCTTCTGAGAGCAGCGGCGCATAGGTAATGCCGACCGGCAGCGTGGGGGGCAAGGGCCGCTCGAGGTCGCCTTCGACATACAGGGGCGCGTGGGGAGCCAGATGCCAGCCTTCCTGCTCTGCCTGCTCCAGGGTGGTGCCCTGGGGCTCGCGCGCCCAGCGAATGATCTCCGAATGCGCCCGGCCGACAATCTTTTCGCGCGGCAGGCCAAGCATCTTCTCGAAGGCCGTGTTGCAGCGTTCGACGGTGTGATCGGCGTTGAGGATCAGGATGCCATCGGCCGCCGAATCGAGCAGGGCATCCAGGCGCTGCTTCTCGTAGTTGACCTGGCCGTAGAGGCGGGCGTTGAACACGGCGACGGCCGCCTGATCGGCGAAGGACTGGAGCAGGATGCGGTCGTTGGCGGTGAAGACATCCGGATAGTTCCGGAAGATGAAGATGACGCCGATGACCTGACCATGAGCCGAGAGGGGAAGACCGGTGCCGTTGAGCAGGCCGAGGCTGGCGGTGTAGGTCAGCTGCTGGAGCATGCGGTTGAGCTCGCGCACGTCGAGCTCGCGCACCTTGTTGTCGGCCAGCAGCGGCTCCAGGTAGCTCAGGAAGGCGGGCTGGATCTTGTCTGCGGCGGCAACGCGCCAGCCATCCGCCTCCTTGAGGGCAATGAGGCCGGCCTGGCCCGCCAGCATTTCGATGGCAACGCGCAGGATGCGTTGGAGCAACTTTTCAAGGTCGAGCTCCTGCGTCAGCAGGCGGGCGATTTCCAGCAGGTAGTCGCGTTGGCGGACGCGAAAATCAGGGAGCATCTTGGATGAGATTCCTCCCGGCGCGGAGGCAAGCCGAGTTCATTCTAACATCGGCGTTGACGGCGGCCGACGAGTGCGGCCAGGCAAGCATCGGGGCTGGAGCTGGCTAACGGGCGCAGGCCCGACGGCCGGCCAGACGAAGCGGGCCGCAGAGGCTCCTACCAAGCACTGGTCAGCGCATTTCGGAGGGCTGCTCCGGAGCGTTGCCAGAGCGATGTTGCCGATGCTCCGATGCCGGTGCTGATCCGGCTGCCCGCCCCGATGAATTGCGAAGTCCTGGCCCCGCCTGGGGCACGGATCTGCCCCTCGGCCGTTCCCGGGCCTGTTGCAGCCGGCCCGAGGGGGCTAGAGGCCGGCCTCCTGCTCGGCCAGCGTGATGGCCTGCTCGAGGATCTGCAGGCCTTCGTCGACCTCGGAGGTGGTGATGCTGAGGGCCGGGGCAATGCGCATGACACTCTTGCCGCAGCTCAAGGTGAGCAGGCCGCGCTCGAAGGCAAGCGCCATGACGCGCTCGCACAGGTCATGGGCGGGTTCCTTGCTGCTGCGGTCGAGGACAAATTCGACGCCGATCATCAGGCCCTTGCCGCGCACGTCGCCGATGCTGGGATGGCGGGCCTGGATCTCCTGCAACGCATCCAGCGTGTACTCTCCGACCGCGGCGGCGTTGGCCATGAACTCTTTCTCGACCAGCTCCATGGTGGCCAGGGCGGCGGCACAGGCAATCGGGTTGCCCCCGAAGGTATTGCCGTGGGCGCCTTTCTCCCAGTCCATGATGGATTGGCGCGCCAGGCAAGCCCCCAGGGGAACGCCGGAGGCAATGCCCTTGGCGGCGGCGAGGATATCGGGCTCAACGCCGAAGTGCTCGATGGCCCACCACTTGCCGGTGCGGCCCATGCCGCTCTGCACCTCGTCGAGCATGAGCAGGATGCCGTGCTCGTCGCACAGTCTGCGCAGGGCAGGATAGAAGCCGTCGGGCGGGACGATGTAACCGCCTTCGCCCTGGATGGTCTCCACCAGGATGCCGGCCACCTCGTCCGGGGGCAGGATGTGCCCCAGGATCTGGTCCTCGATGTAGCGCACAACGGTTTCGCCGTAGTCCTGGCCGGATTTGCGCTCGAGAACCGGACGGTAGGGATTGGGGAAGGGGGCGTGCACCACGCCGTTCATGAGCGGGTAGAAGCCGGAATGGTAGGTGGGCTTGCTGGCGGTGAAGGTGACGGCGCCCATGGTGCGGCCGTGAAAGGCGCCGGTAAAGCCGATGAAGTTGGCGCGCCCGGTGTGGTAGCGGGCCAGCTTGATGGCCGCTTCGATGGCCTCGGTCCCGGAGTTGCACAGGAACGTCACGGCGGCCTCATGAAAAGGGGCCACCTCGTTCAGTTTCTCGGCCAGCTCGATCATGCGGGGATGGTAGAAGTCCGAGGAGACGTGGATGAACTCCGCGGCCTGCTGCTGGATGGCCTTGACCACCTTGGGATGCGAATGGCCCGTACTGGTGACGGCGATCCCGGACATGAAGTCCAGATAGCGATTGCCATCGACGTCCCAGACTTCCGATCCCCTGGCGTGGTCGACCACGAGGGGGTAGGGGCGCGGGTAGGAGGGCGAGATGACGGCCGAGTCCCGCTTGAGCAGGGCCCGGGCCTGTGGTCCGGGCAGGTCCATGGGTTGCATACGGCTCCTTTTCAGGCTTGCGTAGATATCTGGGCCAGGGCCAACGCGCCGAGCAGGCCGGCGTCATCGCCCAGGGCGGCCATTTCGATCTTGAGGCCCTCCAGGTAGCGTGGGTGAAGGACGCGCTGCTTGAGGCTGCGGTGAAAGGGGTCAAACAGCAGGGGCCCGGCGCGCGATACGCCGCCGCCAAAGACGACGATCGAGGGATCAAAGGCATGCAGAAAGCTGGCGACCGCGATGCCCAGATATTCGCCGGCGCGCTGGAATGCGGAGATCGCGAGCGCATCTCCCTGCTTGGCGGCTTCGGCAATCAGGCGGGCGGTGAGCGGTTCCGCCGGGCTGAGGGCTGAGGGCGCGCCCTGCGCTAGCTGCTGCTCCACGTAGCGAACGATGGCGGGGCCGGAGGCGAAGGACTCGACGTGACCGCGCGAACCGCAATTGCAGGGCGGGCCGTCGGGGTCGATGATCGTATGTCCCAACTCTGCTGCCAGCCCGTGATAGCCGCGCAGCAGGGCATCGTTCGAAATGACCCCAGCCCCAATGCCGGTGCTGACCGTGATATAGAGCACGTCGTGGTGCGCCCTGGCGGCGCCGAACCTCCACTCGCCGAGAGCCGCCGCATTGCCGTCGTTATCCAGGAAGGCGGGAACGCCGAAGTCTGCGGCGAGCCTGGGGATGAGCGGGAAATCCTGCCACTCGGGAATGTTGGGGGTCTTGAGGATCACACCGCCCCGGGGATCGAGGGGTCCCGGCGAGGAGACGCCGATGGCGGATACGGAGCCCTGCCCGGGCCAGATGGATTGCACGAGCGCACGCAGCCGGTCATAGAGACCGGGCACGTCGGAGCGGGTGTCGACCCGATCGCGCGCCAGCGGTTCGGGCCGCTCCGCCTCGTAGAGCGCGGCGCGCAAGTGAGTCCCACCGATGTCCAGCGCGATCACCCTGCCCATGTGTCGGATTATACATGGCGGCGCGGAGGGAAGCGACGGCGGCGGTGGGGGGCGGTGCCTCGAAACGTATAATGCGGGCATGCGGCGCTCCCGGCTCAGCCACACAATTGCAGTCCTATCGGCGTTGGTCCTCGCCAGCGTGGCGCCGGTGCTCGCCTCCGGAGTGTGGAGCCTTGGAGTGGGCACGGAGGCAATTCAGGATGGGGAGTATGCGCGGGCAGCGACGGCTCTTGAGACGGCCGCCCGCAACCTGCCTTGGCGCCCGCAACTCTGGGAAATGGCCGGCCTCGCGGCCTATGAAGCCGACGACTACGGGGCAGCAGCGCGAAATCTTCAGAAAGCCAGGGCGCAGGGGGCGCTTTCTCCCACCGGATGGCAGGTGCTGGGCTCATCCCTGTGGGCGGCCGGATATCCCGCGCCAGCGATCGCCAACTGGCTGGCCGGCACCGCGCAGTTCCCTGACGACCCGGAGCTGTGGGACCGACTGGCCGGCGCCTACCACGCGGTCGGCGACTTCAACGCGGAGCAGGCAGCTCTTCTTCGACGGGTGAGTACTGAGGACGATGCTGCAGCACGCTATCGGCTGGCGCTGCTGCTAATGACCTCCGAGCCGAAAGCGGCGGCAAGTGCACTGGATGCCGCAACCGCGTTGAATCCCAGCGTGGCGCCGGTGGCGGAAGCACTGAAAGTTGCCATCGCGGGTGCGGCCGAGGCGCAGGACGCGGCGACGGGAATGGTAGTGATCGGCCGCAGCCTGGGGGCCGTGGAGGAGTGGCTGCTGGCTGCGCGCGCGTTCAGGGAGGCAACGGCGTTGGATCCTTCGAATGCTGAGGCCAGGGCCTGGCTGGGCGAAGCCCGCCAGCACCTGGGCGAGGATGGGCGGGCTGATCTGGATGCGGCGCTTGCGCTTGACAGAAACAGCAGCGTGGTCCACACGCTGCTGGGCCTGTATTGGCGCAGGCAGGGAAGTCTGGGTGTGTCGTTGGCGGAGTATTTCCGGGCCGCCCAACTTGAGCCCCAAAACGCTGGAGTACAGGCACTGCTGGGCGAGGCGCAGGTTGCAAGCGGCAACCTGGGAGCGGCTCTGGATGCCTACCAGAATGCCGTGGAGTTGGCTCCCGGGGAAGCAACATACTGGAGGCTGTTGGCCTTGTTCTGCGCTGACAACCAAGTGCAGGTTCTGGATGTGGGCGTAGCTGCAGGACGGAAGGCGGTTGAACTGGCGCCTCAGGACCCGCAAGCCCGGGATGCCCTCGGGTGGGCCTACGCGCAGGCGGGGTACTTGATGCAGGCTGAGGCAGAGTTGAGGCGGGCCTTGAACGAGGATCCGAACTTCGGCGCCGCGCACGTGCACCTGGGTACAACGTACATGCGTTGGGGGCAGAATGAGCTGGCGCGCGAGCACTGGACCGAAGCGGTGAGGCTGGATAGCAATAGCGCGGCCGGAAGGACCGCGGCCGATCTGCTGCATACATACTTCCCCGAATGATCCCAGCGGCGATCCCGTCAGTGCGAGACGCCGCCTGAGTGCCTGTGTTAGAATGCCCGCGATGCGTGCCATGTTGCTGCTGATTGCGGCAGCGATGTCCGTCACAGGTTGCAGCGCTTCCATTCCGGGCTTGACGGCGGCGGCGCCCTCGGGCAGTGAGCTGTATCGAGATGATTTTGCCTCTGCCAGCTCTGGATGGGACCGCGTCAAGCATGACGGGGGCATCATGGACTACGACAGCGGCAGCTACCGGATGCTGGTGACCGCTCCTGACTCAAATCTGTGGTCGACGCCGGGCCGGAAATTTGGGGACGTGCGCATCGAGGTGGATGCGAACAAGCTCGCCGGCCCGGATGCGAATCGCATCGGGCTGATCTGCCGCTCGGACGGCTCGAGCCACTATTTCTTCCTCATTAGCAGTGACGGCTACTATGGCTTGGGGATCTTCACGGACGGTGAAGCTGCCCTCCTGGGCCAGCCGGCCATGGAAGTGAGCCCCGCCATTGCCAGGGGCGCGGCGCCCAATCACCTGCGCATGGATTGCGCCGGCTCGCAGCTGGCCGGGTATGTCAACGAGGTGAAGGTGGCGCAGACTGAGGACGCGAGGCTCAAGAACGGTGAAGTCGGGATCCTGGCGGGGGTCTTTGAGGAGCCCGGCGCAGACATCGTATTTGACAACTTCGTGGTGCTGCAACCCTGACGCGTCGCACGCCGTGGCGCGCACGCTGCGTTCGGGGGGTTTGAAGCCCTGTCTCCGATGAGAGTGTACCTAGACACAGTCGGATGCCGACTGAACCAGGCAGAAATTGAGGCGATGGCGAGCCAGTTCCGGGCGGCCGGGCATGAAATCGTCCCGGCGGCGGAAGGGGCGGATCTGGCCGTGGTCAACACGTGCTCCGTGACGGCGAAGGCAGCCGCAGATTCGCGAAGCATGATGCGGCGCCTGGCCCGACGCGGGGTCGGCGAGCTTGTGGCGACGGGCTGCTGGGCAACCCTGCGGCCGGCCGGGGCTGCGGCCCTGCCCCAAGTCCGGCGGGTTGTGCCGAATTCGTCCAAGGATCAGCTCGTGGCGCAGGTCCTTGGAAAGACGGCGGCGACGCCCGGCAAGCGCACAGCAAGGATGCCACTGCCGGGCCTTCGCCGGCGGACTCGAGCGTTCATCAAGGTGCAGGACGGGTGCGACAACCGCTGCACCTTCTGCGTCACGACCATCGCCAGAGGCACAGGACGCAGCCGTCCGACAACTGAGGTGGTGGCGGACGTGCTGGGGGCGGTCCGAGGGGGGGCGAAGGAGATTGTCCTCTCAGGCGTCCACTTGGGCTCGTGGGGCCGTGACCTTGGGCTGCACCTGCGAGATTTGATCGATGCCCTGCTGGGTGAGACCGAGGCGCGGCGCGTCCGACTTTCGTCGCTGGAACCCTGGGATCTGGACACGTCTTTCTTTGAACGGTGGGCAGATCGCAGGCTGTGCGGTCATTTCCACCTGCCACTCCAGAGCGGCTGCGACCAGACGTTGAGACGCATGGGACGCCCAACCACGCGCGAATCCTTCCGGACCCTGGTGGCGGCGGCGCGCGAAGTCGTCCCACAGGCAGCCATCACGACAGACTTGATCGCCGGATTCCCGGGCGAGACCGAGCAGGAGTTCAGCGCATCCCTGGATTTCGTGCGGGAGATGGAGTTTGCCGGCGGGCATGTTTTCACCTATTCCCCGATGAGCGGTACCGCGGCCGCGCGCATGCCAGCCCAAGTGCCAATGGATGAGCGCCGTCGCCGAAACCGATTGTTGCGCGAAGCTCTGGCGCAGTCGGCGCGGCAGTATCGGAGAAGGCACGTCGGAGCAAACCGGGACGTGTTGTGGGAGTCGGCGCGCCGTGGCGGCCGCGGCAAGTGGATGCTTTCGGGCCTGACGCATGACTACCTGCGCGTCCGGGCGACAGCAGACGGGCCGCGCTGGAATCAAATCGACACGGTCGTGCTCCGGGAAGCAACGGAGAATGAACTCCTGGGGGTCATCGTCAAGTCGGGATGAGTGTCACTTCTGGCTCCGGGGTAGTGCTTGTATAATCCTTGTGTAGGAATTCACATAGGACAAAGGAGCAGCTCATGACGGTTCAATCAGAGACGACTGCTGCCGCACAGCTCATCGATGGAAAGCAGATCGCCCAGCAGGTGCGCGACGAAGTTGGCAGCGCGGTGGCGAAGCGCCTCGCGGCTGGAAAGTCCAAACCGACGCTGGCGGCGGTGCTCGTGGGTGATCGCGTTGATTCGCAAACCTACGTCAAGGCAAAAGGCAAGGCCTGCGAAGAGCTGGGGATGGGATCGATCACGCAGCGGCTTGCAGAGCAAACCAGCCAGGACGAGCTGGAGGCGCTGATCCGCAAGCTGAACGCGGATCCCGGAGTGCACGGAATCCTGGTGCAGCTGCCGCTGCCCTCCCACCTGAACGAGGAACGAGTTCTGCAGCTGATCAACATCGAGAAAGACGTGGATGGATTTTCGCCCATCAACATTGGGCGGCTGGCGCAGAAGGGCCGCGAACCGCTCTTTGTGCCCTGCACCCCCTACGGCTGCATCTACCTGCTGGAAAAGTCGGGGGTCAAGATCGAAGGGGCGAACGCGGTGGTCCTGGGTCGCTCCAATATCGTCGGGATGCCGGCGGCACTGCTGTTGATCGGTCGAAATGCGACGGTCACCGTTTGCCACTCCAGGACCCGGGACATCGCCAGCGTGGTGCGGCAGGCGGACATCCTGATCGCGGCCATCGGCAAGATGGAATTCGTGCGCGGGGACTGGGTGAAGCCCGGTGCGGCGGTGATCGACGTGGGCATCAACTCCAAGCCCGATGCCAGCAAGAAGAGCGGCTACCGCCTGGTGGGGGACGTCAATTTTGATGAGGTGAAGGAAGTCGCCGGGTTCATCACGCCCGTTCCCGGCGGGGTGGGGCCGATGACGATCGCCATGCTGATGAAAAATACCCTGCGGGCAGCGGAGATACAGCAACCCTAGCCGAGCTCGCCGGCGCGTGCTCCTCTACAGGCCTCCGCCCTCCACGTGGGGCGGAGGCCTGTGATTCTGGCCCGGCCGGCCTGCCGCCCCAAGCCGGAGGCGGGCCATGCGACGAGAACAGAACGGGGGCGAGAATATAATGAAGCGGACAGCTTCCCTTAGGCATGCCGTGAGGAGCGAGTGTCCCGTGCACGGTTCAGCCCTGGGTGCAGTGTCACCGGCCCACCCATGAAATCCCCATTCAGGTCAACCACCGGAAACCAAGGCAAGGCGCCGGCGGTGCACAGCGGGGGCGTGTTTTCGGCGCTGAAGCACCGCAACTTCCAGCTGTATTTCGGGGGGCAGCTGGTCTCCAATGCCGGAACGTGGATGCAAGTGGTGGCACAGGGATGGCTGGTGTATCAGCTCAGTCACTCCGAACTGATGCTGGGCATAGTGGGTTTTGCCTCCGCCATTCCTTCCATGGTGGTGACCCCGTGGGGAGGCGTGGTGGTGGACCGCATGCCGAGGCGGAAGCTGCTGCTGCTGACGCAGGCCGGGGCGATGGTGCTGGCATTCATCCTGGCGGCCCTGACCTTGAGCGGCGTGGTACGCGAATGGCATATTGTGGTGTTGGCCGCCGGGCTTGGCCTGGTGAATGCCTTCGACGCGCCGGGCCGACAGGCCTTCGTGGTTGAGATGGTTGGGCGCGAAGATCTGCCCAACGCGATCGCGCTGAACTCGCTGATGTTCAACAGCGCCCGAGTGATCGGTCCCGGGCTGGGGGGGCTGCTGTTGGCGGCCGTGGGAGCGGGCTGGTGCTTTGCGATCAACGGCCTGTCATTTCTGGCTGTGCTGCTGGGACTGGCGATCATGCGGCTGGAGCCGCGCGTTCAGGTTGGTGCGGCGACGTCGCCGTGGCGGCAACTGCGGCAAGGAATCCTTTATCTGCGCGGAGAGACCACTCTCAGCGCTTTGCTGTGGCTGTCCTTGTGCTTCAGCCTCTTCGGTGTCTCCTACTTCACGCTTTTGCCGGCCTTCGTGGAGCGAGTCCTTCACCAGGGACCGGCGGTCTACGGCTGGGTAACGGCGGCCAGCGGTGTGGGTGCGGTGGCCGGTGCGCTGCTGATTGCCAACAATCGCGGGCAGATCCGCCGGGGACGATGGCTGACGGGTGCCAGCCTGGGATTTCCCCTGGTGCTGGCGGTCTTCGGGTTCACCAGCCTGGTACCGCTGAGCTTGGCCCTGGCCTTCGGCCTGGGATTCGGCTTTCTGTCGCTATTCACGATGACCAATACGCTGCTTCAGACACGCGTGAAGGATGAGCTACGCGGGCGGGTGATGTCGCTTTATGCGCTGACCTTCTTTGGGTTTGCGCCATTCGGCAACCTGGCAGTCGGGGCGCTATCGCAAGTGATCGGGCTCAGCTATGCCATGGCGCTCTTCGCGGCCATCTGCCTGATGCTTGCCGTCATCATCCACCTCAGGGTGCCGGAGATTCGCGATCTTGCATAGACCGCCAGGCCATGCCGTCATGTCCGGCCGCGAGATCGGTTGGGAGTCTGATGCCCGTCAAGTCATGGGGGACAGGTTTTCGATCGAGATGGGCGGAATGGGTTCCCGCAGCTCAAAGCGGAAGATCCTGGAAAAGAAGAACAACTCGGCCTCCAGGGCGCGCTTGAGCGATTCTGCCTTCCGGAAACCATGCTGCTCACCCTCGAACAGCAGATAGGCGGTGGGCAAACCTCGGAGCCGGGCCGCGTCAAACATCATCCGGGACTGACTTGGGGGAACGATCTTGTCTTCATCCCCCTGGAAGAGGATCAAGGCGCAACGGAACTGGCTGGTGAAATGGACCGGCGATCTGGCCACGTAGAGATCACGTTGCTCCGGGTAGGGGCCGACGAGAGATTCCAAATAGTGGGCCTCGAACTTGTGGGTGTCCTTGGTGAAGATCTCGAGGTCCGCCACGCCGAAATGCGCTGATCCGGCGCTGAAGACCTCGCTGCGAAACGCCAGGCAGGCGAAGGTGGTGTAGCCGCCGGCGCTGCCGCCCCGGATGGCGAGGCGGTCCCGATCGACCAGCCCGCGGTCTGCCAGGTACAAGGCGGCGCTGCAGCAGTCATCCACATCGACGACTCCCCATTGACCGAGAAGACGGCGCCGATATTCACGTCCGTAGCCCGTGGATCCGCCGTAGTTGACATCAATGACGGCGAAGCCGCGGCTGGTCCAGTACTGGATACCATAGCGCAGGGTGGTCGACGCCGAGGAGGTGGGCCCCCCGTGGCTTATGACTATCAGGGGCGGTCGCTCCGTTTCCGGGGCGGCGTAATCGGGATTCCTGGGAGCGTAGTAGAGGGCATGAGCCTGGCGCTGGCCGGTGGTGGGGAACTGGAGGCTTTCGGGGCTCGAGAAGTATGCCGCGTCGATGTGCGGGGCGAACGCCGGCCTGATCGACTCGACTTGCCCGCTCGCGAAGTCCAGCTGCATGACGGAAGCCGGCTTGCTGGGTGAGCCACCGACGAAGGCCGCCACCCCGTCCCCGCAACGCAGGAACTCGATATCGGTGCAGGGCGCATCTATGGGAGTCAGGGTTCCGGTGTTGGAGTCCAGCCAGGCGAGACGGTCGAGGCCTTGTTCCGTGAGACAGCAAAGCAGACGCTCCTCGGATGCAAAGCCATAGGTCGAAAAGCCAAAAAGCCACATGGGCCTGCCGAACTCGGCCTGAGCGGGGCAGAGCGGCTGGATGGCCTCGTCCCTCCAACAATAGAGATTCCACCAGCCGGTGTGCTCAGCCACAAAGTGCAGAACGCCGCCCGGAGACCACTCTGGCTGGAAGACGGACTCAGACCGCCCGCCTGCCACGAGGCTGGCCCGCCCCAATGTGCCGTCGG
>DATIPW010000147.1:0-4446 GCA_035471605.1 Anaerolineales bacterium
GGGAGGATTTGTGGGGTGGCAGGGTGGATGTGACGGGACGCCCCTCCAGTGGTTGAGGATCCCGGTGGTTGAAGTGGATGAAGGATGCGACGAAAGATCATATTTCTAGGATTCTGTGTGGTTCTGCTCTGGCTCATGGCAGCGCTGAAAAACATGCAGAGCGTTCTCACCCCTGAGTTGTTCGGCAGCGCCAAGATGGTGACCCTGACCTCGGTTCTGCCCGTGTTCAATCATTCCGGCCTGATCTTCAATCAGGATGTCGGCTTTGTCTTCTGGGGCAGCAGGGAAGAGGACAATGCCTACGGCAGGATGTATCAGATCTGGGGAGGCAGGATCCTCGATGGTGAGCAGCCCATTCCCTTCTTCCTGCATGACACGGGGCCGCGCTTCTCTGGCTGGATCGATTTCCGCGGGCATCCGCGGGCCTTCTGTGGGTCAGACCCCGGCTACGACCTGCCGCTGGTCTGCCGCTGGCGCTGGTAGGCGAAGAACCGGCGACGGTCATTGAGCGCCGACTCCCTTCCCTGGCTGTTGGAACGCAATTCCCCCGGCGTGCGCTACCTGGCGCTGCGCGACCTGGTGGCGGGGCCCGCCGCCAGGGAAACGCGTGCGGCGCGCCGGCAGGCGCATCAAGCCGGCCCGATCGCCGCCATCCTGCACAAGATGGACGAGGCCGGCTACTGGGTCCGGCCTGGTCCCGGCTATAACCCGAAGTACCGCTCCACGGTCTGGTCGATGATCACCCTGGCGCAGTTGGGCGCCTCGGTGGAAGAGGACAAGCGCCTGGCGCGCGCCTGCGCCTACGTTTTGGATCATGCCCTTTGCGGCGAGGGGCAATTCACCAGCCTGACTTCAGGCGCCCCTTCCGGTTCCGTAGACTGCCTGCAGGGCAACCTGTGCTGGTCGCTGCTCGAGCTGGGATGCGAGGATGCGCGCCTCGACCGGGCCTTCGACTGGATGGCGCGCTCGGTCACGGGCGAGGGCATTGCGCCGGCTGGCGAGGCTGACGCGGCCCAGCACTACTGCGGATACAAGAGCGGTCCGACCTTCCAGTGTGCCGTGAATGCCGACCTGCCGTGTGCCTGGGGCGCGGTGAAGGTGATGCTGGCCCTCAGCCGGCTGCCAAAGAAGCGCCGCACGCCCGCCATCCGGCGCGCCATTCGCCACGGCCTTGACTTCCTGCTGGCGATCGATCCTGCCAGCGCCGCCTACCCGACCCGCAAGGGCGACAAGCCGAGCCGCAATTGGTGGAAGTTCGGCTTCCCCGTGTTTTACGTCACAGACCTGCTGCAGCTGGCGGAAGCGCTGACGGCGTTGGGGCACAGCCGATCGCCGCGGCCGAAGCGCGTGCTGCAGATCATCCGCGACAAGCAGGATCGACAGGGACGCTGGCCGCTGGAATTCGACTACCTGAATGGCAAGATGTGGCTGGACTTTGGCAGGAAGGGGCGCCCGAACAAGTGGGTCACGCTGCGCGCCCTGCGCGTCCTGAAGGCCGCGGCGTAGCCTGGAAGCTGCAACATCCAAGGATGGGGCAGGGCCCAAGCCCGCTCGCTCATCTTCCGCGTGGATGGGAGCCTGCCCAGCCCAGCAGCCGGCGCCGCGCTTCCGGTTGATTTCCCCAGCAAACGGCTGTAATATGAATGGACGGCGCCCGCATTGCAGGCCTGAGGATCGTTCATATGCCGTCCAAAGCACAATTCAACGCCCAAGCACTCCCCTGGCTGCTCGAAGCCAACTCCCCTGGCGTGCGCTACCTGGCTTTGCGTGACCTGGTCGACGGGGCCAAAGCCGCCGAGCTGCGCCTGGCTCGCAAGCAGGCGCACCAGGCCGGCCCGATTGCGGCTGTGCTGCGGAAGATGAACCAGGCCGGCTACTGGGCGGCGGCCGGGCCGGGCTACAACCCCAAGTACCGCTCCAGCGTCTGGTCGGTGATCCTGCTTGCCCAACTTGGCGCTTCCATTAAAGAAGACAAGCGCATCTCCCAGGCATGTGCCTACCTGCTGGATCACGGCCTGACAGCGGCCGGGCAGTTCACCGCCTCCGGCGCGCCGTCCGGGACGGCCGACTGCCTGCAGGGGAACCTGTGCTGGGCGCTGCTGGAGCTCGGATGTGATGACCCGCGGCTCGACCGGGCCTTTGACTGGATGGCGCGCAGCGTCACCGGCGAGGGCATCGCGCCGCTGGGCGACCGGGCCGCGCCCGTGCGCTACTATGCCGGCAAGTGCGGCCCCACCTTCGCCTGCGGGTCCAACAACAAACTCCCCTGTGCCTGGGGCGGCGTGAAGGTGATGCTGGCGCTGGCACGGCTGCCGGCGCAGCGCCGGACACCCGCCATCCAGCGCGCCATTCGCCACGGCGTGGATTTCCTGTTCAGTGTCGATCCGGCCGAGGCCGCCTATCCCTCGGGATGGGCCGCCAAGCCCAGCGGAAACTGGTGGAAATTCGGCTTCCCGGTGTTCTATGTGACCGACCTGCTGCAACTGGTGGAGGCGCTGGTGGAGCTGGGCCATGGCCGCGAGGCGCGATTGAAAGACGCACTGCAGCTCGTTCGGGAGAAGCAGGATGCGCACGGTCGCTGGCCCCTGGAATATGACTACACCGGCAAGACCTGGGTGGACTTCGGCGAGAAGAAGCTGCCGAACAAATGGGTGACGCTGCGCGCGCTGCGCGTCTTAAAGGCCGCGGGGCAGCCGTTCGCACTGGAACCGGCGAGCTGACGCTGCACGAATCGCGCCGCGATCCGGTCACCTGCCGGACGACCGCCGCCTGACTCTGCGGAGTGCGATGCCATGCTCCTGCTGCATCCACTCCCATGCACAATTGGCCAAGCATGGACAGCATGTTGATCCGCCGCGTGAAGCGTTCCAAGCAGCAGGCCAAGAGCGCCTATGATCATCTCAGCCGCTGGTACGACTGGCTGGCCGCCGGATACGAGGAGCGGCCGCGGGCGGCGGCCGTGCACAGGCTGGATGTTCGCGCAGGCGACGCGGTGCTCGAGATCGGCTGCGGCACCGGCCGCTCGCTGGTGCAGATGGGGCGGCAACTCGGCGGGTCCGGGGTCATCCTGGGGATCGATCTCTCACGCGGCATGCTGCGCGTTGCGCGGCGGCGCCTGGAGCAGCGCGGGCTGGCGGGGCAAATCAGCCTGCAAGAAGCCGACGGGCTGAATCTGCCGCTGGCCCCGGCGCGTTTTGACCGGCTGCTGATGACCTTCACGCTGGAGCTCTTCGATACGCCGGAGATCCCGCGGGTCCTGGCTGAGTGTGCGCGCGTGCTCCGGCGTGAAGGCCGCCTGTGCGTGCTAAGCCTCTCCCGGGAGGGCGGGCCGAACACCCTGACGCGCTTGTATGAGTGGGTGCACGAGTTGATACCCCAGTACGCCGATTGCCGGCCGATCTATGCGCAGCAGGCGCTGCAGTCTGCCGGCTTCCGCATTCTGCGCGCCGGGACGATTTCCCTGGGCGGCCTGCAGGCGGAAGAGGTGCTGGCCCAACCCCCGGCATGACTCGGACCGGCGCACCCGCGCGCGCACCCCGCGCGCCGGCCGCGCCTGCTGGTTGAGATGGCCGCCCGTGCGCTGTATACTGAGATGGGGGGATATTGGGGGTGAGGCGTCGAGCCATGGTGGGAAAGGAGGCATCCGATGAAGAATGCGCCCGGCACTCTCCTGCGGGTAGTGTTGTTCACGTGCGTCTTCCTGTCCTGGATGTGGGTGTTGCAGCAGCCTTTCTCAGAGGCTGCCAACCTGGTGATCATCCTGGGCAGCGTGATTGTGATCTTCCCGATCGTGTGGTGGGGGAGGGTCGTGCTGGAGAGGGATCCGAGGCCGGAGCGCGCCGCCCGGATCACCACTTTGCTGCATGCGGCGCTCATGATCCTCTTTGGTGCGGCCATCATCCGCGCCGTGCTGACCTATGAGAGCTGGCGCGGCTGGCTGATCCCCATCCCCGGCGAAGTCGGTCTGCTGCTGGCGGTGGTCGCCGGGCTGGCGTCAGCGCTGGCCGTGCTGAACCTGGCGCTGCGAGGCTGGGGTGCGCCCTTTGCCCTGGCCCTCAGCCGCCGGCTGGCCGTCGACTGGCTGTACGCCTGGACGCGCAATCCAATGGTCCTGGCCGGGCTGGCTTTCCTGGTGGCCCTGGGCATCTGGTTTCAGTCGGCGTTTTTCCTGCTGTGGGTGTGCCTGCTGGTGATCCCGGCGCTGCTCACCTTTGTCAAAGTGTTCGAGGAGCGGGAGCTGGAGATCCGCTTCGGCGGGCCGTATCGCGAGTATCGGTCCCAGACGCCCATGCTCATACCCCGGCGGCCCCGGGCGAAGGTCCGGCGCACCGCGACCAAGAAACGAGCGCGCAAGTAGGTGCAGGGGCCAACTATCTGAGCCTGAGCCCAGGTCCGGGGCAGAAACGCGACGCATCGGAAGGCGCTGGCCTTCCGATGCGTCAGCAC
>DATIPW010000148.1:0-3022 GCA_035471605.1 Anaerolineales bacterium
ACCATGAGAACCACCGCGACCGCTCCAAACACCGTGCGAACAACCGCCTGCCGCCTGGCGACCTGCCGGTCTGACGCGCTCTGTCGCGCGCTGTGGTGTTCCCGCTCAGATCGAACCTGCACATCGTGCCTGAAGTCAACCAGGTGCGTGTCGTCCGGGAAATCAGCCAGCAACCGATCCAGGCTGACCAGGCATGCCTCCCACTCCGCACTCTGGAAGTGCTCGAGCAGCCTGCGATACTCTGGAGTCTTCCGGTAGGGCAGTTCGGTCAGCTCATTGTTTGGCTCGGGTGCAAAGCTTGCCCCCGGCTGCGCGTTGGATGAAACAGTTTCGTCGCCAAAACTGTCGGCTGCCTTGTCTTCAGCTTTCTTGCCTTTGCGTGTCATGATATTTCGCAGTCTACCCAATGCTCTATCAATAAGGACCTTGTCTACTGCAGTATCTCCATGAGGAGGGGTACGAATGGGCCCAGAATGACGGCCAGAAGCGCGGGGAAGATGAACAAGGCCAAAGGTATCATCATTCGGGCCGGAAGCTGTTGGGCGATCTCCTTTGCCCGGAATTGCCGATTGATGCGCATCTGCTCTGCCTGCGAGTGCAGCACGTCCGCGATGCTCATTCCCAACTGCTCGGATTGCAGGATCACCGCCACGAAGCTTGACAGCTCGGGAATGTCCACCCTGGCCCGCATTTCGCGCAGGGCCTGGCCTCTGGAGACTCCCATCTCGATCTCGGCAACAACGCGGCCGAATTCCTGCCCAATGGGGGTGCGGAAGCTCTGCCCAAGCCGCAACATGGCCTGGTCAAAACCCAGCCCGGCCGCCGTGATGACGGAGAGCATGTCAAGCGCATCGGGCAGGGACCGACGTATCAGCGTCTGCCGACGCCGCATGGCCGCGCGCAGCCAGAGGGTGGGCACGATCAAGGATACCAGCACCACGCATAGTGCAAGCAGGAGATAGCGCGGCGACGCGTCGAAACGATAGATGCCCACCGCCAGCAGGAGGCCCACAATCATCAGGATGATGCGCACGCCGTAGTAGGAGCGGGCACGCAGGCCATAGGGGTTCCCGGCGATCACCAGGCTGCGGTCGGTTCGAACCAGCGTGCTCTGGGGCGCATAGCGGCCCAAGAAGGCTGCAGTGGCCTCGATCCAGGCACCCGCGTTCATCCGCACCCGGGGTCGTGATCCCGTGTCTTCCTCGGTCGCCGACAGACCGCGACGCGGAACGCTGCCCGGCCGGTCAATCACAAACGCCTGGATGCGGTCCCGCTCGGCGCGGTCCCCCAGGTACCTGGCTCCCAGCGCGATGACCACCAATCCCAGCAAGAACGCCAGGAATGCAAGAAGCACACCTATCGTCGTGATCGACACTGTGAAAACCCCGTTGGAATTCTCTCAGACATTCAACTTGCCGATCCGCCGAAGCAGTATGTTGCCCACCACCAGACTGCAGGCGGCATAGATCAGGACCACGCGCGTCGCGCCCGGAGACAGCAGCTGCCGCCAGTAGACTGGGCTCATGATCGCCAGAATAACCAGAGTCACAAAGGGCAAGAGCGTCAGCAGATAGCTCGCGAAATTGGCGTACGCGGTGAGCGCCCGGATCTCGCTAAACAGGGCGATCCGTTCCCGAATGGTCTGCATCACGATCTGCAGGATGGTGGTCAGGTTGCCGCCCAGCTGCAGATTGGTCAGCACCACGGTGACCACCATGTTGAAGTCGTCGCTCTCCATGCGGGCCGCCATATTCTCCAGCGCCCGGCTGAGCGGAACGCCCAGTTCCAGCTCCCGGCGAACCTGCCGGAACTCGCTGGACATGGGAGGCGTCATTTCCTGAATGACCACGTTTAGCGACTGCTGGAAGGAGTAGCCCGCCGCAATCGCCCCTCGGATGAGCGTCAGCCCGTCGATCAGCTGGGCTTGGAACTGCTTCTGGCGGGACTGCACCCCGCGAAACAGAAGGAAGCCCGGCACGATGTACGCCAGAATCGCCAAGCCAACCGCCGGAACGATGCTCCGGGCAACCAGCAGCCCGATCATCAGCGCCAGGAGCGCCACCCCGATCCGTATGAGCCAGTACTCGGTGGCGGTGATCTTCCAATCCGCGGCGATGAGCCTGCGCCGCGTGCCCGGGGTGTCCAGGACAACGAAGAGGTTGTTCAAAGTCTGGCGGATCATCGCCACAGCTGCTGAGGGAGCATCACGAGGGGCACGCGGCCCGGCGCTCGGGGCCTCGATAAAGAGGGTGATCCGTTGCTCCACGGAGCTGCCGCCGCGCAATGCCAGGCCCAGGCCAATCACCAAGGCAATACCACCGAGCGCAGCCACCAAGATCGTGAGCGTCGTCACTTCGTCCAATCCCTGCGGAAGGTGTTGTTCCCGAAGCCCTTCCAGCTACGCGTGCATTTCATGAACAGAGCAATGGATCTCGAGCGATCACAAGACAGGGTCCGAGGATTTCGCCAGCCCCACCCCGGCCCCGCGTTTTCTGGCCGGCTTCGCGCCCTGCTTCCCGCCCGCAATCGCAGCCACATTCTTGGCCATGCTCTGGAAGGCGTGGTGCAGCGGGCTGTTGCGGCCCAGCATGGCCAGGGGAACGCCGCGGTTGATGCTTTGCACCGCCCGGCGGGGATCCCAGGGCAGCGTGGCGAAAAGCTTCGTCTGCAGCGAGCGTTCGATGTCGGCAAGGCTCAGGCCTTCCCGCTTGTCATGCTGGTTTACGACCAGCAGGATCCTTTCCTTGGGAAAGGATAGAGTGGTTCGGCACAGTTCCAGGAAACGGCTTGCGTCGCGCAGGCTGGCAATATCCGGATGCACGACCAGCAGCACCCTGTGGCTGGCATCCATCATGGCCACCGTGTTGTCATTCAGGAAATTGCCGCTGTCAATGACGATGTTCGGATACATGTTCTGCAAGCTGGTCAGAATGCGATGCAAGCCGTCGGGGTGGATGCCCTGGGCCGCAACCGGGCTGGGCGGCGCTGGCAGAACCTTCACCCCGGAGACATGCTCCGCGAC
>DATIPW010000149.1:0-12594 GCA_035471605.1 Anaerolineales bacterium
CTCTCCCCAAGGCTCGGCCAAGAGGGTGGACCAGTCCTCAGGCTTGCGCGACTTGATCTCGATGGCGACCACAGGCGGATTGGGGAGCGGGGCTTCGAAATGCATGAATGGCATGGTTGCCTGACCGCCGACCACGATGGAGCGAGCGCGCGTGCCCCCTTCTGCAGCGGTTGCACCCAAAGTAACCGTCTGGACGGTTCCGGGCCATTTGTCTTTGGGGATCTCGATGGGCATAGTGTGCCTCCCACAGGGCCAATCAGTAGAGTCCGAGTTGATGCGCCGCAGGGCCGGACGATCAGCCGGGCGGTTCGCCGATCCCGGCTTTCTTGCGGGCTGCGTCCCGCTTTTCGAGGAATTGTTCGACGGGTGACTTCCTTTGGGCAGCCAGCCCCAAGTCCTTCAGTTCGCTTTCATCCCGGGCTGCCAGGAAACGCAGGATGTGCCGGTACGAAAGGTAGGCTGCGGGATAGGTGATGCCCCCGGCATTGTGAAGCATGTATCCGACGCGGACGTGCATGTCCTTGAGCAACTGGGCAGCGGCCGCGACCGGAAGATCGGCGGGCAATTCGGGCACGGATTCCGACATGATCTGCTCGGCGGGGATGCTGGCGGCGTCCTGGCGGTCACAACAAGCGACGATCTGTTCGTAGCCGATAACGCCGACGCCATGACCGTCCTGATCCAAGACCACCATTTCTTCCACATGGTGATCAAGGAGGAAGCGCGCCACGTCTGCAAGCGGCGTATCGGTCTTGCAAGTGGGGACCCCGACAGTCATGAGATCACGGGCCAGCGTGGGTTTCATCGGTCTCCGGCATGGGTGGGGGCAAGCCGCGGGCGCGGGCAGCCTCTAGAACATGGGCTCCATGGCCATGGCGGGGTGATTGTGAGCCTCGAGCCAGGCCATGAGTTCATCCACAGTACTGACCGCGGTCTCGTCGGCGATCCTGCCCAAGAGATCGGGATCGCCCTCCCGTTCGCAGACCTGCTTGAGTTCATCGGCCATGGTCTGCTTAAGCACGGATGACATCCAGACCACGCGTTTGAAGCCGCCATCGGCGGAGATGAACTTGGGGCTAATGAGATAGAACTTTCCGACGCCCATGACGCCGGGTGTTTGGAGCCCGCCGCCGGCAATGCCCGCCAGGGTGGAGAAGGTCATGCCGGCAGGCGTCATGGAGGTGTCCTCGCGGGAGACGACCATGACACCGTTGGCCTCCGGCACGAGCATGACGATGCATTCGAAACAACCGCAGGCAGTCATGGGGTTTTCCATGATGCCGTACATGGAGACCTCTTTTACCACCCCATGGGAGCCGATGGATGCGTAGTCGTTTGTGCCTTCCCAGTATCCCTTTTTGAAATCGATCTGTTTGCCGAGTTTGATGGGCTGGTTGGGCCCCGTGGGATTGATGCTGAAGGAGGCTTTGCAATCCAGCCAGTTGTAGGCGCCGCACAACCCAAGCCGCTCGGGTGATACGACGCACACGTGGTTGGGTGCAAAGGATTGGCAAAGGGTGCAGGAGTAGAACTCATCCACCTTATCGTCGGTCAGGTCCGCCAGGCGCCGGTTGCGGTAATCGAATGCGACACGCGCCTTTTCGAGCCATTCGGCGTGCAGACCCGGCTCGGTAATGATGGTGACCTGCACCTTGTCCACGATGGCGCCAAAGTCCTCGTGGAAGCGAGCATGAAGGATCTTGCCGAAGTGCTGGAGCTGGAAACCCTTGTCGGATGCCTGATTGGAGATGCGGATCCAGGCGATGTCGCGCTGTCCAACGTGCTGAATTCCACTGGCACCGTTCACGAAGTAGTGGATCTGGCGCTCGAGCACGGGCTCAAAATCCTGCTGCATTTGCCGGCCAGCGACCTTGACAACGATGCCCAAGTCCATGGAGCCCTGGGCCGGGACGGTGGAAAATTCCGGGCCGATGACCTCCACCTTGCCGTCCGTGACCTCATCCAACTTTGCCATCTGGAGGAACTCAAAAGCGCGGCTGTGTTTTCCTCCGAACTCGACCCGCAGATCCGCCTTGCGCACGACTTCGCCCTCAAAGGCGGATCCGTAGGGCATGGGCACGTCGACGTTGGAGACCTTGACGCGTACGCCGCGGACTTCGATGCACTTCTGGACCAGCTGCTCGGCGCGCTCAAGGTCATCCTTGCCGTCGATCCGATCGAAGGGCATGGAGACCACATGCTCGTAGGTGGTAATGCCGGTGGGCAGGATCTCGGGGATGACCGTATCGGCAATCACCGGAAAGCCGAAGTTGATGGCACCGGCGGCGGCGGCATACTTCAGATCGTCGACCTCGCCCAGGGCCAGGACAAAGGCAAAGACGCGTTCCTTGTTGTAGAGCAAGATCTCGCGAGCCATGCCCGCCTTGAGGCCGCCAAAGGTGAGAGCAGAGCGCGTGGCGAAACCCAGGGCATAGATGGCGGAAATGGTATCGGTGCCAAACGGGACGGTGTACGTGTCGTAGCCCAGTTCGACGCCTTCCTCCTGAAGCTGGTGGATGATGCTGCGTCCGTTGACGTTGCCGCTCAAGAAGCACAGGATGTTGCGTCGCTGCAGCTCCCGGACGATCTTGACCGCCACGGCGTTGGAGCGCGCGCAGCCGACGATGGCGGCGAAGCCCGGCATGCGACCGTCGACCAACTGGATGCCCCAGGAACGAAGCTGGATATCGTCGATGGGCCCGTTGAGGTGTCCATCGCCATTGGCAGCCCCCTGCGCATCCGGGCTGGTGAAGGCCGTGCCGCCTGCAAGCTGGAAGCCGGCCAGCGGCTCGGGCTGCAGCCCATAGGCAAAGCGCAAGGCTTCGATGGACTCGGCGGCCAGGAGGGTGGCCATGCCTGCATCCAGGGTCTCACCCAGATAGGGGGTCCAGTGCCCGGGCGAGGGGATGGGATGCAACAGACTGCGGGCCTGCTGGAGGACGGGCTGGAGGTCCGCGAGCTTTTCGACGGTTCTCCCGGTCATCCCCAGAATTGTTGGAAGGTAATAGGCCGTATTGGGAAAGGAGACAGGCACGCCGGGGCCCTTCTCCCCGAGAGCCTTGCGAAGCATGAGCTCAGCTTCCGCGACCAAGGCATTGGCTCCGCGGATGGCGCGAGTGGCAATGTATTTTGACATGCGGCCTCCTGCAGGCGTTGGGCGCTCTTGCTGTGCGCGCGCCGGCTGTGCCCTGGGCGCATCCACGCGCCCAGGAAATCACCCGTAAATGGCGGCTCTCTTCTGTTCCAGTGGCAGTTCTTCCAAGGCGATCATCCGGGCATCGCCGGAGCGCCCGAACCTGGCGGGATCGTATTCGGGCAGGCCGAGGGCTGCGCGTTTTCGGTCAATGTGTTCCAGCGTGCGCCGGATCATCTCGTCCGGATCGGCCACGAATTCCAGCTTGCCGCCAAAGTCTTTTTCCCAGACCTGGCTGATGTGTTTCAGCACCGCGTCACTGCCGGCGACGCGGTCCGGCATGCCGCCCACAGGCGAGGCGCCGCCGAAGATGACGTAGGCGCCCGAGGCGACGCAATAGGCGGCAATGGCGAGCGCCTTCTCGCTCATCCATTCGGGGGCGAGGCCCACGGCCGGGATGTCCTGTATGTCATCGCCGAGTCCGCCTGTTTCAACCATTTGGGTCAGGACCGTGAGGATGCGAGTGTTATCCACGCAGGAGCCCATGTGCAGGACGGGCGGGATGCCGATCGCCTCGCAGACCTCCCGGAGGCCGTTGCCGACCTGATCCAACCCCGCCTCGCCCAACATCAGCCCGAGCTTGGCGGAGGCAATCGCGCCACATCCTGTTTGGACGACGAGCACGTCCTGCTTGAGCAGCTCGCGGACGACCTTGTTGTGCAGGTAGTCCTGCGACGAGCGGGGGTTGTTGCAGCCCACCACGGCAGCCACGCCGCGTATGCGGCCGGCCATGATGGCGTCGTTGAGGGGCCGGAAGGATGCGCGGTAGGAGCCGCCCAGCATGAAGTTGATGTACTCATGCGAAAAGCCCGGGATCAAATCCTCCTTGATCTGCGGGATGCGCGTGCGACCGGCGTCGCGATTCTTGAAGTTATCGATGGCGACTTTCAGGATGTTCTTGGCCACGGTCAGGGCGTGCTGCTCATCGAACTCGATATGGGTGGCCCCCGTAATCTTGACCTTGGGAGAGGTGGTGATGATCTGGGTGTGGAAGTTCTGCGCCAGTCCAACCAGTGCCTGCATGATGCACTGGACGTCCACGACCATGGCTTCGACGGCACCGGTCAGTATGGCCAGTTCCTGATGCAGGAAGTTGCCGGCGGCCGGGACGCCCTGACGCATGAGGATCTCGTTTGCCGTGCAACAGATGCCGGCGAGATTGACCCCCCGGGCTCCGGCCTGGCGAGCATAGTCGAGGATCTCGGGATGCTGCGAAGCGGTGACGATCATCTCGCTCAGACTGGGTTCGTGACCGTGCACGATGACATTGACCATGTCCGGCTTGATCACGCCCAGATTGGCCTGGCCGAGGACGGGGGCGGGGGTGCCGAAGAGGATGTCGGACACATCGGTGGCGATCATGGAGCCGCCCCAGCCATCGGCGAGTGCCGTGCGGAGCGCATGATCCAAGATATGCCCGGCATCCTGGTCATCACCGATGTGGGTGCGATGCAGGGCCTCCACAACCTCGCGATCGATGCCGCGCGGCCAGACGTTGTGCTCGCGCCAGAGCTGCTGGCGCTTGCCCGGCGCGCGTCCTGCGGGAACGATCTCGCCGCGCTGTTGGCCAAACTGCGAGATATACAGGTCGGCCAACTCGCCGGCGATCTGCTCGGGAGTGCGATCTGCAGTGGTGATTCCGTAGTAGGAGGCCACGGTCTTGAGCTTGGCGACATCGCGCAGGGAGTAGCCCTCGGCTTTGCCCTCTGCCACAGCTTTTAAAAGGAAAGCCATGTCGCGGCCATGATCGGAATGGGCTGCGCCTCCGGCGGCGATGGCGCGTGTGAGGTTGCGGGCCTGCATGGTCTCCAGCGTTGCGCCGCAGACACCCACCTCGCCAGCCTTGGTCAGGCGGCAGGGGCCCATGCCGCACTGTTTGCAGCACATGCCGGCGGCCCCGATGTTGCACGGAACCATCTTATCGGCGCGGCTGAAGGCCGTATCCAGGCCCAGTTCCTCGGCGCGGGTCAGCATTTCCTGCGCGGCCGGATCGGTGGAGTACTCGGCGATCTCACGTTTTCTAGGCATTGGGGGACTCCTCTTCCGGGACTGCGGCGAGCGGCCCGAATCCCGGGCACGGCCAGAGGGGACGGCCTCCCGGCGCGACGCGTTGTGCGAAGGCTATTGTTTTCGGCGTGGCGCCGTAGACGACGGTGTGACGAAAGTAGGAGTGCTCCGGCGAAGCTGCTGATTCCTGTGCAATGCCTGGCTCGATGGGCGGCGTCCATTCGCTGAGATAGCCGGCTTCGTCCAGTTTGACCGCGATCTGCCGGTCGTTGATGGTGGAGGGATCGAAGGTGACCTCGACCACCTGGAACGCGCTGCTGGCATACACTTCGGTGACGCCCGGCAACGCGAGCAAGAGCTTGCGCACCTCTGCGGTGTGGTGATCACCATAGAGAGCGGGCACGTCGAACTTTGCGGTTTGCATAAGCGACCTCCGAAAGGAAACGCATTGAGGGGCTGCTCACCCCCGCGGAGAAGGCCCGATTCCTTACGTATTCTAGTGATATGCTGTCCCGTATACTGGTGACTAAAGTCACGTGAAAGTGCGACAGATGTCTGCTAAGCTGACCGGCATGTCGGGTGGCTTCTGCTCCAACTCTCCCCTCAGCACGATTGGTGCGGCCCGAGCCGTGCACACAAGGCTATTCGCCCGGCAGGGCGGCGGACGATTGGCCAGCGGCTGCGCCGTTCCGCTGCGTATGGTCCCCAGACCATGAAGATCGCGATCACCGGCAAGGGCGGCGTCGGGAAGACGACGCTGGCAGCCCTGCTGGCACAAGCCTACGCGGAACGCGGCCGAGAGGTGCTAGCCGTGGACGCGGATCCCAGCCCGTGCTTGGCGGGCGCTTTGGGGTTTCCGGCTGAACTCAGGGCGCGGCTGAGGCCGATCGCCGAAATGGATGAGTTAATAGAAGAGCGGACCGGAGCCAAGCCGGGAACGACGGGGGGCTTCTTCACTCTCAACCCGCGGGTGGACGACATCCCCGAGACCTTCAGCGTGCTGCATCGGGGGGTGCGCTTGCTGGAGATGGGGGGTATTGACCTGGGCGGGTCGGGTTGCATTTGCCCGGAGTCTGCCATGCTCAAGACGCTGCTGGCCAACCTGCTGCTGCGCCGACAGGATGTGCTGCTGGTGGACATGTATGCCGGAGTGGAACACCTGGGCCGGGCCACGGTGGACTTCGTGGACGCCATGCTGGTCGTGGTGGAGCCGACACGGCGCAGCCTGGGGACGGCGGCCCAGATCAAGCAACTCGCAAACGATATTGGCCTGACCCGATTGCTGGCTGTGGGAAACAAGATCCGAGACGACAAGGAAACACGATTCCTGACGGAGGAGCTTCCGGGCATGCCGCTGCTTGGGTGCCTTCCGATGGACTTGCGAGTTCAAGAGGCGGACAGGTTGGGAGCGGCCGTGTTCGATCATGTACCCGCTCTGCGCGAATCGGCGCAGCAGTTCCTTGAGAAGCTCACATTCCCTGACTAGGCTGACGTCCTGGAGGGAGGTTTGTGCATGACGACAACGATCGCACTGGCGGGCAAAGGCGGAGTTGGAAAGACCACTCTGGCGGCTCTGATCGTAAAGTATCTGGTCCAGACTCAGCCCGGAAGCATTCTGGCGATCGATGCTGACCCCTCTTCAAATTTCAATCTGGTCCTGGGGCTCCCACTGGAATGGACGGTGGGTGATATTCGCGAGAACATGCTGGGTCAAGTCAAGTCGTCTCTGACCCGCGGGGGAGCCGCGATGGGGACGATGCCGGGCGGCATCAGCAAGCGCGACTATCTAGATTACCACGTCCATTCTGCGCTGGCGGAAGGGAGCCGGTATGACCTGATCGCCATGGGGCGGGGCGAGGGACCCGGGTGTTATTGCGCCGTCAACCACAATTTGCGCGAGGTGATCGATTCGATCAGCAAGCACTACGCCTACGTTGTGATCGACAACGAAGCCGGCATGGAGCATCTGGCACGCCGCACGACACGAGATGTGCAACACCTGCTGATCGCGAGCGATCCGACGCCGCGAGGCCTGGTGGCTGCCCGCAGGATCGCCGAACTGGCGCGCGAGCTGGAGGTCAGCATTGAGAAGGTGTGGCTGGTGGTCAACCGGGCCACCGAAGCGCTGCCGCCGGAGTCGACGGAATTGCTGGAGGGAATCGCGGCTTCCTACGTGGGTGCCGTTCCCGCTGACGGGAGCCTGGCGGACCTTGACCGCTTTGGCCGGCCGCTGGTGGACATCGAAGATGCATCCCAGTCCTACCTGGCTGTCACCGGAATCATGGAAAAGATCCTGGCTGCATAAGTCGGGGAGTCGGTGGGCTGGAATGACGGCAACGCCGAAGGGCAGGGCTCGGTGCACCCCACCACACGCGAATCCCTCTTTCCACACGGAATAGATTCGTCAACACAAAACGTCGCGAGAGCAGGTTGCCTGGCGGCTGGCGCGGTCTTGCTACCGGGAAAGCGGCATGAGGCAGAACGCCGGCGCGCAGGGGTGCCGCCGGTGCTACTCGAAGCGCGGCATTATGAGCAGCATCGTGAGCAGCATGTAGAGCGACGCGTACTTGTACAGCCGCAGGTTGGTGCGGTCGGAGGGACGAACCAGGACCGTGGCGGCCAGGAAGAGCAGCACCGCGCTGAGCAGGATGATCAGCGTCAGGATGCCCTCGGCGGTGCCGATCCAGATGGAGGCGGCGCTCATGGCCAGACCGGCCAGCACACTGGTGACGGCAATGGTCAGACGCGTCCAGCCCACACCATAGGTTGAGGGGAAGGTTGGCACGCCGGCAAGGCGGTAGTCCTCTTCGAACTTCAGGCTGAAGGTCAGAGTATGGGTCGGGATCCAGAACAGGACCGAGGCAGCGAGCAGGACGCCGATGAAATCCACCTGACCCACCGCCAGGACCCTGCCAGCCAAGACAGGCATGGCCCCCGCCACGCCGCCCCACACGATGGACCAGCAGGTGCGGCGCTTGAGCCAGACGCTGTAGACGACGACATCGAAGAACCAGCCTGCAAAGACAACGGCTCCATAGGCCGGGCTGAGGCCAAATGCCCAGGCGGTGCCGGCAAGCGATGTCAGCAAGCCCAGGGCGAGCACGTGTCGAGGTGGCAGCACGCCGGCAGGCGCCGGACGCATGTGCGTACGTTTCATCCGGGCGTCGATGTCGCGGTCCCACCACATGTTGAGAATGGTCGAGCCTCCAATGGCCAAGAACAAGCTGGGGATCAACTGCGCGAACTGAGCCAGGCTGAAGGGCAAGCGTGCACTGAGATATCCTGCCACGCCGGTGAGCAGCAGCAGGCTAGTCTGCAGCGACTTGATGAGAGACCAGTAGGCGCGCAAGCGGCTCCCAAGGGGCATCGCCGATCGCTCGCGGGGGCTGACTTCGGTCATCGCGACTCCTCATGCCGTCTGCAGGGCAAGGGCAGCGGGCACATCATAGAATGGAAAGCTGGCGCCTCGTGAGATCCTCGTCCGTCTCCCGGCTCAACAGCAAGCGGCTGCGCCCGTGCTCGAGCCAAAGAGCGGCGGGACGGCGCGCACCGTTGTAGTTGCCGGACATGCTGAGCTGATACGCGCCGCTGGCCGGGACGGCCAACATTTCGCCCTCGGCAATACGCGGCAGCGGCAGGTCTTCGACGAGGACGTCGCCTGATTCGCAATAGGGGCCGGCGATCGAGACCCGTTCCGCCATCTCACGGCCCAGACCTTTCACGGGAAGGCAGGAGTACCTTGCGCCGTACAGCGCGGGGCGCGGATTGTCGGCCATGCCGCCATCCACGAGCAGCCAGGTCTGATGCTTGCGGCGCTTGACCGCGCCCACGCGATAGATGGCGACGCCGGCGCGGGCCACGAGGCTGCGGCCCGGCTCTAGATGCAGGGTAGGCAGCGGGAGACCGTTGAGACGGCAGCGTTTTACCACTTCACGTGCGATGGCGCCCACATAAGTATCGATTTCCGGCTGCGGCAGTTCGTCCTCGTGAGTGGCCGTGCCCCAGCCTCCGCCGGCGCACAGATCCCAAGACCCCGGCAGATGCAGCTCTTTGGCGAGCCGCACGGCCAGTTCCAAGGCGCGGACAAGCGGAGCCGGATCGCGAAAATTGGAGCCCAGGTGAAAGTGGATGCCGCCAATGGACAGGCCGGCTTCCCTGGCATGCTGCGCCGCATGCAAGACCTCACTGCTGGTCATCCCGAATTTGCTTTCGGGTTGCCCGGTCTGTGTGTGTGCGTGGTGCGTGGCAACCGCCATGCCAGGCTGGAATCGCAACCAGATCACGGGGACAGGCACGCCGCCCTGGGTGCGGGGGCGCAGGAGATCCGCAACGCGCCCCAGTTCGCTCAGGTTATCGACCACAATGATGCCGGCGAGGAGCGCGGCCCGCAGATCGGCGGAGGACTTGTTGACGCCATGGACGACAATGCGGGGCAAAGGCAGCTTGGCTGCTGCAGCGATGGCCATCTCGCCCTCGCCCGTGCAATCCAGGCGAAATCCCTGCTGTGCCACCCATTCGGCGATGCCGCGGCACAAGAAGGCCTTGCCTGCGTACGTGACGGAAGAGGGGGCGGGGTAGTGGGCCTTCAGGGCGTCCTGGTAGTTGCGCGCCCGGGCGTCCATGGTCTGCCGGTCATAGAGATACAGCGGCGTGCCATGGCGTTCAGCCAGGTCGGTCAACGCCTGACCGGCGATGTGAAGCGTATCGTCGTGGACGGCGGTGGTGTCCGGGAAGAGCTGCAGACGCTCAGGCTTCTGCAGCATGGATCCGGACCCCATCCTGGCCAGGCCCGAACGCCTGCCGGGCGTGGCGAGCTACTCGCCGAAAAAGAGATTCCACCAAACCTGCCAGTTGGTGAACACGGTCGGGACGGCCGTCGGGGATTCGGGCGCGGCGGGCGTTTCGCCCGGCAGGCCCACGGGAACCACCGGCTGATCGCCGCTCTGGATGTAGTGCCCCTCAGTGCGTGCCCATTCATGCACGACCTGGTCGGATGAGGCAAAGGCTACCTGCGTCTGCAGAGCCGCCTGTGTCTGCATGGCTTGCGTGGCCTGGGCGCTGACGATGGCCTGCTGCTTTCGCAGGAGATTCAGAGCCTCAAGTCGGGCATTGAAGTCCATGACCATAAGGATCAGCACCAAGATGCCGACAAAGATGGCCACGCGTCGGGGATTGATGGGCCAACGGTCCACAATGGCAGAATCTTACCCGTTGAGGCGGCAGTTGGCAAGAAGGATGATAAAATAGGGGGCCTATTTGGCCGCAGTGCGTGGTACCCTTCGCCTGCGGTACACCCACACGAAAGGGCTTGAGACAAGAATGAAGGTCCTGCTGATCAAAGACGTATACAAACTAGGCCGCGCCGGCGACGTGAAGAAGGTGGCAGACGGCTACGCGCGCAACTTCCTGCTGACTCAGCGATTGGCGGTTCTGGCCACCGCCGGCACACTCAAGACGGCCGAGAAGATCCGGCAGCAAGCCGAAATCAAGCGAGCGGCACTGAATAGCGAGCTCCAGGGACTCGCCGACCAGGTGGCGACGCTGACGCTTGCTTTCCCGGTGAAGGCCGGAGAAACCGGCAAGCTGTATGGGTCCATCACGACCCAGGATGTGGCGACGGCCATCCAGGAGCAGACCCGCTATGAAATCAAGCGGCAGCAGATCGACATGCAGCCGATCCGCACTATTGGCGAGTTCCAGGCCCGAGTCCGGCTGACGATGGATCTGATCCCGCAAGTTCGGATCCTTGTTCATCGTGAGGGAGAGCCGGCCGAGGCCGCGGCGCAAGCGGCGGCGGAGGCTTCCGCGGTGGCGGAAGGCGCCAGCGAGGCGGAGATTCCGGAAAAGACCCACAAGGCGCGCGGGGGCAAGAAATCGGCCGCGGTTGAGGTGGAACCGGCGGAAAGCACGGAAGCGGCTGAGGAACCGACGCGGGAATCCGAATAGACGGCTCCAGAAAGCCCCAAAAAGCCGGCGTGTTAGAATGATTGCATGAGCACTTCGATCGGCGCCGCCCTGCGGGCGGCGCGCGAGCGGCGGAAGCTCACCCTGACGCAGGTCTCTGAGACCACCCGAATCCGCCCCAAGTTTCTGCAGGCTCTAGAAGACGACGATCTCTCAGCGATGACTTCGTCGGCGCAAGCGCGCGGCTTTTTGCGCATCTACGCCGCGCTGCTTGACCTGGACCTGGAAGCCCTGATTCCTGAGGCGCAGACTGGTTCTGAGGCTGCCCCGGCCGTGGCTCCGCCGGCAAGCACCCCGCCGAGGGCGCCGGACTCCGATCAGGCAGAGCAGGCGTCGCGCCCGGGCCTGCTGGCCCGTCTGCGCGAGAGGCTATCGGGCGGCAGCCGCGCTGAGGCCCCGCAGGATGCCGAAGGTGCATCTGTGCCGGGGCCTCCAGTGCCAGCCGATGAACCCCGGGCACCTGGGCCCGAGGCACCAGGCGCAGCCATAGGTAAAAAAAAAGCGCGCGTCTAGAGACAACTGACGCCCAAGTAGAGGTGGCCCCCTCTGAAGGACCGGCCGCCGAACTTGCGCGGTCCGCACTTGTGGGGCCGCAGTCATCGCTCCCAGAGCTCGAGTCAACGAAGACAAAGGCTGACACCTCGCCGGATCCCGTGGAGAGCAACGCCACACGCGGCTATTCGGCGCTGGGGATGATCAGGGCGCGCCTATCGAACCTGTTCTCCTGGCCCAGGATCGGATCGGCGGGGCTCGATCGCGCACCCCGGGAGCAGTCTGAGGAGGGCGAGAGCGCTGACCTGGGAGCGTTTGCCAACGCGGCGGATTTCAATCCGCTGCCGCCCGACCCGGACATCGAGGGCGTATCGTCGGACGAGATCTTTGCAGAGATCGGGCGTGAGCTGCGGGCCCGGCGCGAAATGCTCAGCCTGACGTACGAAGAGATTGAACGGCACACGCGGATCCGGGCGGGGTTCTTGAAAGCCCTGGATGAGGGGGCGCTCGACAGCCTGCCGTCGCCCGTGCAGACCCGTGGAATCCTGGCCAACTATGCCGCCTTCATTGACCTGGACGTGGAGGCGGTCCTGCTGCGCTTCGCTGATGGGATCCAGGCGCGGCACCGTGAACAAAGGCCACATTGGCCGCCCCGCACGCGTTCACCCATGACGGTACACAGCAAGCTGCCCCCCCTGCGATCGTTCATTGCCAGCGACCTGCTGTTCGGGGGCGGAGCGGCGATCGTCTTCATCCTGTTCGCGCTGTGGGGGATCAACCGGGTCATGGCGGTACGCGCGGCGGGGCAGGGGCAGCCCACGGCGCCCTCGATCTCGGACGTGCTGGCGGCGGCGCCACTGCCGACAGTGCCCAGCGAGGTGACGCTCATCCCCGCCCAAGATACGGCCGAAGTCCCGACGCTGGAGGCGACGGCCGAG
>DATIPW010000150.1:0-2599 GCA_035471605.1 Anaerolineales bacterium
GCTGTGGCGCCGGCCTCGACGGCGTGCAGCTTCAGGGGTATCCCATCCGCTGGCTCAGCCCGCGCAGCCCGCTGAGCGTGCCGCGGGTCATCTTGGTCGGCGACGCGGCTGGCGCAGACGGGATCTTCGGCGAGGGCATCAGCATCGCCCTGGGCTATGGCCGTATCGCCGCCGAGGTCATCCGCCAGGCCGTCGCCCGCGGCGACTACTCCTTCCGGGGCTACCGCGGCCGCATACTCCGCAGCCCCCTCGGGCACGCGCTCATCGTACGCACAGCCATCACGCACATCCTCTACAGGCTGCATTGGTCCTGGTTCCAAAGGTTTTTCTGGCGCGTGCTCAAACCGCTTGTCGCGCCAGCCGCCTATCTCTTCGTCCTGAACTGGGCGCGCAGAATGAGGTAGGCGGCCAGGCTCCCATTGCCCTCGCGCCATCGCAGCTGCCCGCCTCCCCCCATGGCCGGCAAGCGGCCGCCCAAATCCGGTATTCTTGTCCTTTCCCCCGCTCTGGGGGAGGGCTCAGGGGAGGGGGTGCAAAGCCGCGCGGCTACCGCCTGATCTGCCTCAGGAATCCCGGCGTCTTCAACTCCCGTTCCAGCAGGTGGGTGAGGAACCCTTGCATCAGGGTTTCCGTTTCCTGTTTGATTTGCGGCGCAGGGTCGGCGCGGGCAGCGTTGCCGTAGTCCGAGCGCTGAAAGTGGCGCAAGTAGCGCAGCGCTTCCAGCGATATGGCCCGCAGTTCCTGTCTTTCTGAGCGCCGCAGCCCTTCTTCCTTGGCCGAGGTTGGGCACACGACTCCGCCGCCGGCAAAGGAGAAGAACTGGTCCTCGGCCTGGATCTCCCGGCCGCACATGGCGCACTCGAAAAGCTTGGGCCGAAAGCCCAGCAGGTCCAGCAGTCGCATCTCATAGTAGCGGATGGCCATCCATGGCTCGGCCCGGCTCGCCAGCCGGGCAAGCGTATCCGTCAGCAGTCTGAAGATGCCGCTGTTGTCGCTGCCTTCATCATAGGTAAACCGATCCACGAGTTCGACCACGTACGAGGCCTGGCTCGTCAGCACCAGATCCTCGCGCAGCGTCAGGTACGCGTTCACCGTCTCCGCCTGCGTGATCAGCGGCATGTCGCGGCCTTTCGCAAGCTGCAACTTGACGTGGGTGAAGGGCTCCAGGTGCCCCGCCTTGCGCGAGGTCACCCGCCGTACGCCGCGGACAATGGCCCGGGTCTTGCCGCGCTGCCGCGTGAAAAGTGTCAGGATGCGGTCGGCCTCGCCGTACTCGCTGTGCCGCAGGACGACGGCCTCAACCCCAAAGGAGTGGGCTTCGCGCATCACGCTCCCCGGCTTCAGCGCCCCGGCGCCGTCTCTAGCTGCCGCCCAGGTGCCCGGGCTGGAACGCCTCTGGCAGCAGTTCCCGCACGGTCGTTTCCTTGATCACCTGGCCGGCCCCGTTGGCGATGATCACCACCGTCTCCAGCCCGAATTCCGCCAGCACCTGGCGGCAGCTGCCGCACGGCGAGCCGCCATTCTCCGTGACCACCGCCATCACCTCGAAGTCCTTTTCCCCCTCCGAGACTGCCTTGAAGACCGCGGTCCGCTCCGCGCAAATGCTGGTCGGATAGGCCGCGTTCTCCACGTTTACGCCGGTGAAGATGCGCCCGCCGCGTGTCCGCAGTGCGGCCCCCACGCGGTAGTTGGAGTAGGGGGCATACGCCCCCTGCCGTGCCTCATTCGCCATCTGGATCAGCGACTGCTTGTCTTGTTGTGTGGGGTTCATGCTCCATCTCCCCGCGCGCCTCGGTCAGCGCCCGGCCGCGCCGGGTCTTTCTTCGACTTCCGGCGCAGCTTCTTGATCCCCCGTGCCGGCATCCCGACGGCCAGCGTATCCGCCGGTACGTCGCGGGTCACGATCGCGCCCGCGCCCGTGCGCGCTCCGTCTCCGATCTTCACCGGCGCCACCAGCATCGTGTCCGATCCAATGAAGGCATCCGCGCCGATCTCGGTCGCAGATTTCTTCTCGCCGTCGTAGTTGCAGGTGATCGTGCCGGCGCCGATATTGGTGTTCTCGCCGACCGTCGTGTTCCCAATGTATGAGAAATGCCCAACCTTGACCCCCGGCCCCAGGTACGAGTCCTTGACCTCGCCGAAATTGCCCATGTGCACGTGCTTGGCCAGGTGCGCGCCGCGCCTAAGCCGCGCAAACGGGCCGATGTCCACATCCTCTTCCAGCACCGCCCCTTCCATCACAGACGCCACCACTTTGCACCGGTCACCGATGGTCGAGTCGCGCACGATCGCGTTCGGGCCGATCACACTTCCCCGTCCGATGGCTGATTTCCCCAGCAGGTGCGTGTTCGGCTGGATGCGCGTGTCTTCGCCGATCGTCACCTCCGCCTCAATGTAGGTCGAGGCCGGGTCGGCCAGGCTCACGCCGTTCAGCATGTGCTGCCGGTTGATGCGCTGGCGCATGGCCGCTTCCGCTTCCGCCAGATGCACGCGGTTGTTGATGCCGATGGTCTCGGCCAGATCCTCCAGCACAACCGCCTGCACCGCTTTGCCCTCGCGCCGGGCCACCTCCACGATATCCGTGAGGTAGTACTCCCCT
>DATIPW010000151.1:0-2613 GCA_035471605.1 Anaerolineales bacterium
TACCCGCCAAGCCGACTGATCGCGATGCTGCGGGCGGAGAGATTCGAACGGGTGTTGGCTTCGGATGCCTTGTGGATGTGTGTCTCTTGCTATGCCTGCACAGAGTTTTGTCCCTCTCGAATTCCCCTGACAGCGGGCCTGATGGCCCGCACGAAGGAGGAGCTGCTTCTCAGCGGAAACGTCCCCGCAGAACTGCAAGCCGCCCTCTCCAATTCGCAGCGCTACGGAAATCCGCTTGGTCAGTCGCCCCGAAAGAGGGCAGACTGGGCAGCGGGCGTCACACCCGAAATCAAGGTCCTGGCCAAGACCAGAGAGGCCGTCCAAGTGCTATGGTTCGTGGGTGACTACGCCTCCTACCATCCCAGGGTCCAAGGTGCCTCCAGAGCTCTTGCGGGCCTGTTGAACTTGCTTGGTGTTGCCTTTGGGATTCTGGGGCCCGAGGAATCGAGTGACGGCGATTCTCAGCGCTTGGCAGGCGAACGCGGGTTGTTCGAGTCACTTGCGGACAAGAACGGGAAGGTGTTCGGCAAGTACCAGTTCGAGACCATTGTGACAGCCGATCCGCATGCATACAACGCTCTGAGAAATGAGTATCCCAAGCTAGGCATCACCTATCCAGTGCAGCACTACACAGAGTTCCTTGCGGAACACCTGGCGCGGCTGAGGCCACTTATGAAACGCGAGATCCATTCGAAGATCACGTATCACGACGCTTGCTATCTCGGAAGAGCAAACCAAATCTTTGAACCGCCGCGGGATCTTCTGCGCGCGATCCCCGGGGCAGAACTGGTGGAGATGCGCCACAACCGCTCCAACAGCCTGTGTTGTGGCGGCGGAGGCGGCGGTATGTGGTTGGACGGCTTCCAGTGGGAGAAAGCTCAAGTCCGGCTTTCCGAGTTGCGCGTACGCGAGGCATTGGCGGCCGATGCCACCGTCCTTGCCGTGGCATGTCCCTATGAGGCGCCTCGGTTCGAGGACGCGATCAAGGCAGTCGGCGCCGCAGGGCGGCTGGTTGTGAGGGACATTTCTGAGCTCCTAGCGGAGGCGGTCGACCAAGCCATCTGAAAAAGGAGGTCACGAAAAATGAACATCGTGGTGCCCTTCAAAATGGTTCCGGATCTCGTCGATGAACTCAACGTCGATGAGCTTGGGACCGGTCTCGATACGGCTTGGCTGCGCCTCATCATCAGCGAGTTCGATGACCATGCCATCGAGCAGGCCATTCTGCTCAAAGAGCAGGGCTCAGCCCAAGTGACTGTCCTGGGGCCGGAGACTGAGGGAGTGGAGTATGTGCTGTTCACGGCGGCTGCCAAGGGCGCCGACCGGCTCATCAGATTTTCCACCAGCCTGGAGGCCAGGTGGAGTAGCCATGCGCTAGCGCAGAGCATTGTGCAGAACATACGGGATCTTCAGCCTGACCTCATCCTAACCGGCGTCCAGGCCCATACCGACCTGGACGGCTCGCTTGGTCCACTTCTGGCCGAGCAGCTCGGGATGCCGTACGTCGGATACGTTTCAGGCGTGGAGGTCGCCGATGGGACCGTGCGAGTAAAGAAGGAGTATCCCGGCGGCCTGGCTGGCGAGATGGAAGTCCGGCTGCCGGCAGTCTTGGGAATCCAGGCGGCCGCTCGTCCGCCTCGCTACGTGGCCGTGAGCAAAGTGCGCGAATCATCAAGAACTGCGAAGGTTGAGCAACTCACCCTACCCGATTCGACGGTGGCAGGGAGAGCGAAAGTCCTGCGAATGTTCAAGCCGGAGGTGGCAAGCCGAGCGCAGATGATCGAGGGAAGCCCCGGGGAAGTCGCCGACAGGCTGCTCGTGATCTTCAAAGAGATCGGCGTGCTGTGAATGGAGGGCTGGCATGAACCAAGATGTCTACGTAGTCATTGAGCATCTTCAAGCCCAGCTTGCCGACATCACCTATCTCATGCATGCGGCGGCCCGGCCACTGGCGAACACGCTGGGTGGAAAGGTTGTCGGCGTTCTCCTGGGCCATGGCGCGCAGGATTTGGCCAGCAATCTCGCCGCAGACACGGTGCTGTACGTGGATCGACCTGAACTGGCCGAGTTCACCCCGGATGCTTATGCGGCTGTGCTGGCTGGCGTAATCTCTGACAGGGCACCGCGCGTCGTGCTGCTCGGGCATTCTTCAGTCGGTGCGGAGGTCGCCAGCCTACTTTCGGCGCGCCTCGGATTGCCGCTGATTGGCTCCTGTCAGAGATTCAGCGACCAAGGAAACCCAATAAGCCAGTTCTGCGGAGGAAAGATCATGGCGGAACTCGAACTGCCGGCTGCGACGACCTTGATCACCCTGACGCCGGGAGGCTACAGGCCAGAGCAAGGACGAGCGGCCAAGAGTGCAGAGGTCAAGGCCATCGAGGCGCCTGCTCTGGAGGAACCTCGCGTCAGCCTCAGACGGTACATTGAACCGGAGAGGGGAGACACCGACATAGCCAAACAGGCTGTCCTGATATCGGTCGGCCGCGCAATTCAGAACGAGGCCAATATTGCGCTGGCAGAGGAGCTGGCGCAGGCGCTCGGCGGAGCCGTCTCAGCTTCGCGTCCCGTGGTGGACCAGGGCTGGCTACCCACTTCCCGGCTGGTTGGCAAATC
>DATIPW010000152.1:0-7500 GCA_035471605.1 Anaerolineales bacterium
GATCAGCTCGGGCAGCACAAACAGGATCCGCCCGCCGTCCAGCGCCGGGAACGGAAACAGGTTCAGCACGCCCAGGCTCACCGTCAGAATGCCGACGAGCTGCAGCGTGAAGTAGGTCGGTATCTCGGCCGGCGCCGGGCCCGCAGGCGCGGGGGGCGCGGCGCGGCTCTCGATGTCGCGGCTGACGGCCTGCCCGAACAGATCGTAGATGCCCTTCAGGCCGATCAGCCGGCCCTCCTCTGGGCTGAGTTCGCCCCGCAGCAGTTGCGCCGGAAGCAGCACCAGCAGCCGCGTCTGCGCGCCAACCGCAAGCGCGCCGTATTCCACCGCCGTGATCACGGAATCGGGCCGAACCAGCGCCGGACCCATCGAGATTCCCAGGGCGCCCTGCTCCTCCGGCCGTGAACTCGAGGGGATCGCGGTGCGCTCAACCGTGACCCCGCCGCGGCGCAGCGTGATCTGCAGCGGTCTGTCCAGGCTGGCGTAGATCAGGTCGTGCAATTGAAGTGGACTCGTGACCGGCACCTGGTTGACGCTGACCACAATGTCGTTGGGCTGGAGGTCGGCCTCGGACGCGGGCGATCCATTCAGCACTTCACCGATCTGCACCTGGCGGTAGTCCGGCACGCCCATGTTAAAGAAAAGCGCGCTGAATACAACCACGGCCAGCAGCAGGTTCATCGCCGCTCCCGCCGAAAGCACCGCCAGGCGTGTCCAGGGGCTGGCAGCACCCAGGCCGCCGGCGATGGACGGATCATTTTCACCCTTCAGCCGCACGAATCCGCCGATCGGCAGCCAGTTCAAGGTGAAATCGGTTCCCTTCCAGCGAAACAGCTTCAGCATCCGGGGCGGCAAGCCGAAGCCGAACTCTTCCACGGCGACCTTCAGCAGGCGCGCCACACCATAGTGACCGAGTTCGTGGACGAAGACTACGGCCGCAAAGACAGCCAGGAACGTGACCAACGAGAGAACGGATGTATTCATGGTAGCCAGACGGAGGATTATATCCCCTGCGCGCACGGCAGGATGAACGGTGGATAAGAGCTGCGCGGCGATCCTGAGCGCCGCCTTTGGAAGGACGGCCGCCCGGGTCGCGACCGTCCCGGCACCACACGCCCTGCGGCTCTATTCCCCGCGGCTCTCTTCGATCAACACAGCAGGCCCCCCGACTCCGGCCACGAGAACGTCGCGCACCCCGCCGACTTCACGCAGCCGCGCCGCAACATCCCCCTTGTCCCGTTCCAGGCAGATTACGTGCACATTGGCACCGGCATCCACCGTGGAGCAGGTCGCCAGGCCCGCGCCGCGCCACTTCCGCACCGCAGCCATGACGGCCAGGCTGGCTGCGTCCCAGTAGTGCAGCGGGGGCGTTGAAGTCATCATCACCGCATGCATCATGTCCGAATCCAGCTCGACGATGGCCGCCAGGGATTCAAAATCGCGATCCAGGATGGCGCGTCGACAGATCTCCAGGCGGCGCGCGGCGTCCGCCAGGCGCGCCGCCTGCAGCGGGCTGGTCCCGGCAAGTCGGTGGCCCTGCGTCGATCCTGTGGCCTTGTGTGCTTCGCTCACCACCGCCACGCAGTCTGCCAGTTTCCAGTGATCTGCCGCGGCGATCGAGGCCGCCAACGAGTCCGTGTCGCCTGTGCCCGGTTGCCATTCCACGAAGCCGCCCGGGATGGAGCGGCAGGCGGAACCGGAACCGCGCCGGGCCAGGCGTGAGAGCTCGGGTTCACTCAAGTGCAGCCCCGCGGCCTCGCTCGAGGCCAGGGCCAGCGCCGCAAAGGCCGCGGCGGACGAGGCAATCCCGGCGCCGGATGGGAAGTTGTTCTCGCTCACCACCTCGGCTTTCGCGGTCAGGCCTGCCTGCTGGCGAACCAGATCCAACACGCGGCTGACGCGCTCCAGGGCAGGACCCGTCACCTCCCGGCCGTTGAGGATCAGCTCGTCGAAGGGCAGCGAACGCTGAAAGCTGACCGTCGTGCGCGTGTACAGGCCATCCAGATTCATGGAAAGCGAGCCGTTGGCCGGCACTCGCAGCGCTTCGTCTTTGTTCCCCCAATACTTGATGAAGGCGATGTTGGGATGCGCCTGCGCCGTGGCGGAGTGCATGCTGCGAGTCTAACACGGGGAGCCTGGACCCGCTGGCCATCGCCGGCACGCGCCTTCCCTTAACAAGCGCCGCTGGCCATGCGGCCGGGTCCGGATCGCGCACTCCCATGTAGAAGGCCGGTCGTGAGGGTGCTCTGCGCAATCCCCGTTATAATGCCCTCAATGAATCCGGCAGTTGAAGGCCGCATGCTGGATGATCGCTACCAATTGCTCCAAAGATTCGGCGCGGGTGGCATGGCGGTCATCTACCGCGCCCGCGATACCTTGCTGGATCGCTACGTGGCCATCAAGATCCTGCGCGAGGATCAGGCGCATGGAGCCGACTTCGACCGGCAGTTTCAGAACGAGGCCCGTGCTGCCGCCAATCTCTCCCATCCCAATATCGTCACCGTCTACGATTTCGGCCTGGACAACGGCCTGCCCTTCATCGTGATGGAGCTCGTCCCCGGCACCGACCTCAAATCGCTGCTGCGCAAGCGGGGGCGCTTCTCCATCGAGCAGGGCCTGCCGCTAATCGTCCAGGCCTGCGCCGGCATCGGCTATGCCCATCGCGCGGGCCTGGTGCATTGTGACGTCAAGCCGCACAACATGCTGGTCACGCCCGACGACCGCCTCAAGGTGACGGATTTCGGCATCGCCCGGGCCCTGGCCACCCTCAATCCCGCCGAACGCGCCGACGTGGTCTGGGGCTCGCCGCAGTACTACTCGCCCGAGCAGGCCGCCGGTCACGCCCCGAGCCCGGCCTCGGACGTCTACTCGCTCGGCGTCGTGGCCTACGAGATGCTCACCGGCACCCTGCCCTTCACCGCCTCCCGCCCCGAGGAGCTGGCCCGCCTCCATCTCGAGGCTCAACCCATCCCCCCCAGCGAGTACATTCCGGACATCCCCGGAGCGCTTGAGGAGATTCTCCTCAAAGTCCTGTCCAAGGAACCCGCCGCCCGCTACCGCACCGCTGACCAGCTCGGGCGCGTGCTGACTACCTTCGGCACCGAGCGCCAATCCCGGGTCTCGACCCCAGTGCGTGTCTCCGTGCCTCTTGAGGCAACTCCCGCTTTCGCACTGGAGCCTTCCGGCCCTGAGACTGCGGGCGACGCAGCACCTCCCGAAGAAGCCCTGAACATCGATTGGCTCTCAGTGGGGCTGGGCCTGCTCGCGCTGATCGCAGTGGGCGGCTTGATCCCATTCTGGATGTGGATCTACTTCGTCTACTACCCGCCCATCAAGTGACGCCTGCTGCGCCAGGCGGACCAAAGCGCCAAGGACCCGCATGAATCCCATCATCATTGCCCCTTCGATCGTCTCCGCTGACCATCTGCGCCTGCAGGAGGAGATCTCAGCCTGCGAGAAGGCCGGCGCCGACTGGATTCACGTCGACGTCATGGACGGCCATTTTGTCCCGAACATCACCATGGGCCCGTTCCTGGTGGAGGCCTACAAGCGCGCCACCTGCCTGCCCCTGGACGTGCACCTGATGACGGAAAAGCCCGAGCGCTACCTCCAGGCCTTCGCCAAGGCCGGCGCGGCAAGCCTGACCGTGCACGTTGAAACTTGCCCGCACCTTCATCGGACCATGCAGGAGATCAAGAACCTCGGGTGTCTCGCCGGCGTCACGCTCAACCCCGGGACGCCCGTGCGCGCCCTCCAGCCGGTGCTGCCGCTTGCCGACCTCGTGCTGGTGATGAGCGTCAATCCAGGCTATTCCTTTCAGAGCTTTCTGCCCGAATCCCTGGCGCGCCTGCGCGAGCTTCGCAGCATGCTGGACGACATCCAGTCCGCCGCCCACCTGCAAGTCGACGGCGGCATTTCCACGGAGAACATCGCTCAGATATTGGACGCGGGCGCCAACGCCTTCGTCAGCGCCAACGCCATCTTCCGACACCCGCAGGGCGCGGCCGCCGGCGTGCAGGCCTTGCGTCACGCGCTGCAGCGCCCCGTGGGAAGCCGGGCCCGCCCGGCGTGAGGTGACGCGCCGCGCCGGCTCCACCGGTCGAAGCGGACCGTTCGATTTCCAGCGCCGGGCTGCCTTTCTCTTGCAGAGCCGCAAGCCGGCTACGCCCATTCTGGGTAGTTGACTTCAGGCGCGGCTCAAGTCACGATCGCCCCGGAAGTCTCTTCCCCAGGTAGTGTGCTAGGGGCAGGTGACGGGCACACACAACAAGGAATTGGGAGAACACCCCCGGGGGACACAGGCACCGCCACCCGCCTCTGCCTGCTCTTGAGCCACGGTCTGGCACAGCCCGGGTTCCTTGCCGGTCGGCACAAACCCGACCGCGAGTCGACAGGTGTTGTCAATCTCGGCCATGTCCTTCAGCGGATAGACCTCGTACCCGGGATTGGGAGACCCAGCCTGCGCGTGCGTCATTTGGTCGTGGTAGTCGAACATCGCCGGGTCGATCTCGGATCCGGCCCAGGCGCCCATGGCAAACGCCGTGGCGTTTCCGATCATCTCCAGTTTGAACGCCAGCTCCACGATCTTCGGATCATCAGGGCTGACGCGCGCCCACGCGCCATCCTTTAGATCACCCTTGCCCTCGTCAAACACCAAGCGCTCGTAGCCGTTTCCGCCCCGTGGTTTGCTGTCGGCCGTCATGATGGCCACTCCCCCAATGTCGCCGTCGGAGTTGCTCCACGCCTTCACGCCCTGCGGGCTCCACGCCGTCGAGCTCGGCTGCGATACCCGGATCAGCCAATCGCCCCGTCCATTTCGATCGACGTCTAGTTCGATCGCATACTCTCCGGCCAGCGCGCCCGACTCGTCCGTGTTCTGCAATGTAATGCTTGCGTAGCCCCACGTGTCATCCAGGAAACCCTGCGTATCCACGATGTCGAGATACGCAAAGTACTTGTCCATGGGATCTGAATTGAATGGGCGCTCATACAGTCCGTGGACGAAGACGTCCCCGCCGGAAACCAGCTGCCGGTGGGCATTCGCCGACGAATCAACGTCTCCCGCCCTGTCGGCGCGCTTCGCCGGCAGCTCCACCGGTACCGCGCCCTCAAAGGTCGGGGTGGACACGGGGGGTGCCTCCACCGTCGGCAGGACAACCGGGCTTGGCGTGGCCGTCTGCGGCAGGGGCGCCCCAAGATTGCAGGCAAGCGCTGCTGCCAGCAAGGGCAGGATCAGGTATGAGAAGCGGATGGATCTTGCTGCGTACATGGGGACCTCCTTTGCAAGAACGTTCAACTGCAATTTCATACTGCACGCGCGCCAGAAAACCCGGCCGCGGCGCGCCCCGGGAAGGCGCCGCCCTATCCGGTCCTGCGCAGCGTCACGCTCGGCTGGCCCTCCTTGCGGAACGGGAGCACGTCAGGATGGTCGCGGGCATACTCGTTCATCGCCGCCGCATCCCAGGAGACGCGTCCCTTCATATAAATGGCCTGGTAGGCGCTGCCCCGCAGGCTCTCGCCGCGCAGCAGCACATCATTCTTGACCTCCTCCTCCAGCGCCCGGGCGTTGGCCTCAGCCGCCTCCAGCGTCGGTGCAAATTCCGCCTCGATCGCCTCCAGCTCATCCTGCACCTTCCGCATCACCTCCAGGCGCCGGGCTTCGTATTCCACCCGCGCCAGGTCAGCCGCGGCGCGCAGGTCGGCCAGCCGCTCAAGCTTTTCCAGCACACTCTCCTTGGCCGGTTTTTGGCCGCTCTTCCTCAATTCCTCCAGCCCGATGCGCCGGAGTTCCTTCTTGAACGCCTCCAGCGCCGCCTTGGTACGGCACCTCTGCAGGGCCTCACCCTCAGCATGGGACACATAGGCCGGGACCAGGTCCAGGGTCCTTGCGGTCGCCTCCAGCGAGGCCGGGGCATCTCCCTCCAGCCCCATGCGCAGGGATACGATCCGGAACCATAAGTCTTTGTCTTCCCAGGTCAGTCGCTGGCGGATCGCTTCCAGCAGGCCCTGGGCCACGGCGGGAAATCGATCACCGAGCAGTAGCGACCGCTGCGCGGTGTCGAATCCCAGGGAGCCCAGCAGGCTGTCAAGGGTCGTGCTGCTGTCATGGACGGTCGCCAGAAAGCGATCCAAGCCGGCACGCACGGACTCTGGAGTCATGCCTCTCCTCCTTCCACAGCCGCTTCCGGCAGCCGCCCTGAGACCCCCATGGCTGCCTATGGGACGTACGGCGGGAGGTCGAGCACCTCGAACGTGCCCTGTTGCGTTCTCCGCAGGCGGATGTCAAACCGCGCGGCAGGCGGCATCTCTGTCGCGGTTGCCCCGCAGCACGGGCCGAGCACGAAGGGGCTGCCATCCGGGTTTCTGAACTCCACGCTGAATGTCAGCATCTCGCCGGCGCGCCCCTCCAACATTGCCGATTGCACCGGCAGACACTGCAGACCGCTGAAACTGCAGGCATTGCGCCACAGCTCAGGACGGTCTCCGGGATCGATCTCCGGACCAAAGACGATCAGCTGCCGGTAGTCCCCGCCGTACAGGTCAGCCGCCTGGTCATACTCATCGTTGGCCAGGTGATCGAAGAACTCGATCAGCGTCAGGCGCGCCGCCTGCGAGTCGTCGACGGGGTGGCACGCCGCCAGCGCCGCCAGCAGGAGCAGGATTGCAACCGCGGTCTTCATCTGCATTCACTCTGCCCAACTCGCCCGGTCCTGCGCGGGCTCATGCCCGCTCCTACCACACGCCGGGGATCAGGCGGTATTTGACCTTCCGCACATAGGCTTCGTAGGCAGGCAGGTCACGGCGCAGCACGTGCTCCTCGTTCACGATCCGCAGGACCAGCAGTGGCGGGAAGATCAACAGGCTCGGCAGGAGCGCCCAGTAGGACCCCAGCGCCAGGGGCGTGAAGCCATACATGATGATGGCGGCCAGGTACATCGGGTGCCGCACCAGGGCGTACGGACCCGTGTCGATCACCTTCTGACCCGCTTCCACCTCCACCACGCGCGAGGCATAGCTGTTCTCGCGCATCACAAGGAAGAACATGCTGTAGCCCAGCAAGACCACGGCGGCTCCGGCGATCACCAGGGCATGGGGCACATCCGACCAACCGAAACGGTGGTCAAAGCCCGGGATCAGGAAGGTGATCAGGAACCAGATCCACGAGAGCTTGATGAACAGGCTCTGTGCCCGCTCCTGCTCGCGGATTCTCATGCGGCGCTCCAGCAACGCGCGGTCATTGTTCCACAGGTACACCAGGGTCCCCAGCATGGGGAGAAACACCACCGCCAGCCAGACCCAGGCTTCCCAATAGCGCAGCGTGCCGGCCGGCAGAAAGAAGATGGCCATGAAGCCCGCCAGGCCAAGCACCAACCGCACCACCACCAGCCTCAGCAACTGCCCCCCTGGGACTTGGGTCTGTGTCATCATGCGCTCCTTCGTGACTTGGGCTGCTCCGGCGCGCCTCCACCGGAGCCCACTCGCTCCGCGCCGTCTCTTCGA
>DATIPW010000153.1:0-7418 GCA_035471605.1 Anaerolineales bacterium
CCCGGCCAACGTGTAGCAGGGGAGCCGCCACTTCAGTTCTTCGGTCAGTCCCGAGTTGAGCGCAATTGACCTCAACTTGCGGAATTCGGCCTGCCACCTGGTGGCCCTGCTCAGGAATTCATCAACTCTGCGGTTCTTCATGGCCATCCTCAAGCGCATCCGGATCCTGTGCGGCCAGGGTCTTCAGTGGATGGGGCTGCGTCTGCGCCGGGCGCAGCGCCTCAACTGCTCGCTGCCGGCCAGGTTGGCGCTTGTCAGGATCGCTGCCGATCGCGCAAACAGTGCTGTGGTCCCAGCTGTGCAGCAAATCACGTCTCGCTCGACGAATACCCGTATTCCAGAACGTACTTGCCCAGGTGTCGCTCCGGCACCGATCCGCGCCAGTTGGGGATTTCCTGTTGCCATCGCCCGCGATGTACTTTATCCAGGGGAATCGCCATCAAGCTTTCCTCAAAATCGAGTCCAATGAAACCACAAATCTCACGCAACCCATCTTCTGGGTGCGCCGAAAGCGCTTCCAGACTCACTTCCAGAAAGCTGCTTGCGGGCAAGATGCCGCGAATCTGTGACCACCGTCGATAGATGCCGGCCAGTCGACGAGCAGTGGCGTCAAGGCTGTCCCCGCCCCAGCCAAACTGCATGTGGGAGGCGAGGACATCGCGGGGATCGCGAAAGATGTGAACCAGCCGCATGGACGGGAACAGTCTATGCAATTCGGCCGCGTAGAGGAGGTTGAAGGGGCTGTCTTCAACCCAATGGCTGCTGCCCTCCCGAGCAAGTCGCAGATATAGGTCCCCTATGAATGCCCGCAGGATCTGTTCGATATCGCCACGGGGTTTCGGCTCGGATTCGAAAATCACGCCGGCGGCCGGAAACGGGCTTCCCAGCCAATTGCCCCGGGTCACGTGGAAGGATAGGTCCTCGACAAGCTGCTGAAGGCGCTTGTGATAGTAGCCGTATCCAAACTGGTGGGCCAAACCCATCCCCCCGTAAGGGCGCGGGGCAAGGCCGGCCGTTCCCAGCGCCTTTCGGCTAAACCTCTCAAGGCGGAGCAGGCCGGCAGAGCTTGATCGACCGCAAGCGAGCAGCATGTCCCGAAAACGGAAAATCGCGGTGTCCGCCTTCCAAGGTGACCACCGATCAGAAAGCGCCGAGATCAGATCCAGGACACCGCCCGGATCAACGATTACCCGCAATTCATTGGCGAGGGCCACTATGCGTGAATGGCGAGCAAGGACCTGCTTGAGAACCGTGGTACCGCTTCGCCCGGTACCCGCGATGAAGACCGGTATCATATCTGACATACGGAGGGCAGGCCCGTCATATCCGAAATTGATGCGTCCTGCAGAGCACAGGAACAAGTCAAGAGGGAAAGCCGGATTGATCGAAGCGCCTGGAGTCTCATGGTGTTGCCCTTTCCCTCGTCATGGCGCCATCGGCCTCTGTCGAGTCCAGCGTTTGCGCAGACGCTTGAAGGAGCATCTGCGCACTGGCCGCAACTGTGGAGGTCGCTTCGGAGCTCAATGAAAGGTGTCTCGTGCGTGGCCAGCCCCACTGGGCCGGCTGATGAAAGCTGAAGTGCTGCGAGAACCAGGTTGCCCAGCATACCCGGCTCTCCGCCTGTTCTCTACATTCTCGCGCCCGCAAGAGGCCAAGTCAATAGGCACCTTCAGAATCGGAGTTTGTTGGAGGAGCTCTCCCCCGCTGGTGCGCCACGGCCGCGGGTGGCGGTGGATCTCCATGGAGCGAGTCTCGCGAGCGTCTGTGAGCTTGGTCCGGCTAAGGATTGCGGCGTACCTGGAAGAAGCATTTGTCAGATCCGGGGCATGGGTTTGGGCAGGAGGCATAATATGACCAAGGAAGGCAAGAGCAAGAGGGCAGAATTCCTTTCTTGCCGTGTCTCCTGCCTCGAAAACGTGCATAGGGCATGAGCTTTGCTGCCGGGGGCCACGGAGGCCCTGCCAAGTCTGCGGGTTGTCAGGCGGCCGAGTAGAGATGGCTGCGTCTGAACATACCCTCTTCTCGTACGAAAACGACATCGAGTTGGGCAAGGGCGTTGTCGAGGGGCCTGTTTGCAGCAAGTACTATGTCGAAGACCACAAAGTTGCGTCTCTTCATGTATTCCACCACGTCGTAGAACTGCGGGCCACCCTTGAAGAATTGGAAGAGCGACACTTCGAGCGAGACCGCCTCTGCGGCCTCCAGCGCGCGCTGTCCGCCCTCGAGCACATCAAGCTCTCCGCCCTGAACGTCAACCTTGATCAGATAGGGAGGAGAGAGTTGTTTTTCAAGCAGCACGTCGTCGATCCTGATCATGGGAATCGTCGATTCGTGTCCGTCCGCTTGCGGGCCATTGCTCTCCTTGTATAGCGACGATCCGCCCAGCCCCTCGTCGTGCACATTGAAGATCACCTGGCCCGATCTGGGGCCTGCAGCGGCCAGAACATACGATCCATTGTAGCGCCGCAAGATTGATTCCATTTCCGGCACGAAGCTGCCGATTGGCTCAATCAGAAGAAAATACGACTGCGGGAACGCCGAATAGAGCTCCATTGTGCCATTGGCCACGCCGACGTCGATCACGGTACCGGGCCTAAGTCCGAGATCGCGCAAGAGACGGTAGGAGTCGGCGATCGTTGTCCTCAGGTGTCGTTGATCGCGATCAAGTCGCCGGATGTCATACCCCATTTGCCTGATCAGTCTCTTTGCGACGTTCGTGATCTCCGTCATGGTGTCCTCCCTCGCGAACAGTCTGCGGGAACTTCCCCTCGTGCATGGGTACATAGTGGAGGGGTAGCCTGCGATGAGGCGGATATGCGGTCGACTTCGATCCGGCTACCTTTGCCAAGTTTAGCCGAGAGCGACGACCCACACACTATGGAATCCGTCCCGGGCCATATTCCAGAGTCGGCTTGGGCTGCCTTTTGGCCCCAAGAATAGATCCAGTGATCGCAGCCAGACAGCGCAATCTCAGAATACACGGGCGAGCGAGCGATTCCCTGATCGGCGGCTCCGGTTGCCAGGAAGTGATGGATCAAGTAGTTGTCCCCGCCTGCGATGTCCGAGATCGACTGCTATCGCATGCGCCGGCGCGGGGGTAAGAAGTGGCGGGTGGATCGCTTCAGAATGCCCTGAGGGATATCCAATGACGACACCCAACGAACGCAATCAAGCCATTATCGCCGAGTTTAGAGCCAACGCCGGCAAGGTCGGCGGCTATTTCGAGGGCAAGACGCTGCTGCTCCTGCATACCACCGGGGCAAAGACATCAGAGGCACGAGTCAATCCGGTGGCATATGTGGCGGATGGGGATCGCTTCGTGGTCATCGCATCCAAGGGCGGCTCCTCCACCAACCCGGACTGGTACCACAACCTCCTGGCGCATGCGCGGGTCACGGTGGAAGTGGGCACGGAGAAATTCCAGGCTCAGGCAGAAGTGGCGGCCGAACCGGAACGCAGCCGCCTGTACGCGAAGATGGTGGAGATGATGCCCGGCTTTGCCGAATATCAGCGAAAAACAACCCGGCGAATTCCGGTCATCATCCTGACGCGCCTCAGCTGAGGCGCGCCCGGCCGCTCTCAAGTCTGGTCGATGTCGAGGAAGGGCTGCAGCGCCTCGGGGGGCGCGGTGGAAGCGTCCGCCACGTCGGGGGCGGAGGAGGCATGTGGCCGGTCGGGATGCGGTGCTTCATGCTCGGGCCCGTCGCCGTGGGCGCGCTGGTCGGCGCGCATCGAAGCCCAGATCGCCACGGCGAGCACCAGGGTGATGACAAGCAGCGAGACCCACGTGGGCAGGTGATACCACTCGGCGATGATCATCTTCACGCCGACGAAGCCCAGGATCACGCCCAAGCCGACGTTCAGGTAGCGGAAACGGCCTGCCATGCCGGCCAGCAGGAAGTACAGCGAGCGCAGTCCGAGGATGGCGAAGGCGTTGGCTGAGAAGACGATGAACGGGGCGCGGCTGATGGCCAGGATGGCCGGCACGGAGTCGACGGCGAAGACGACATCCGTCGCCTCGATCAGGACCAGCACGGTGAACAGCGGCGTCGCAAGGCGGCGCCCGCCGCGCAGCGTGAAGAGCTTCTGACCATCGTACTGGTTGGTGGTCGGCACGATGCGCCGGACGAGCTTGAGCACCGGGTTGTGTTCCGGGTGGACCTCGGCGCCGCTGTGGCGGGAGATCTTGATGCCGGTGAAGATCAGGAAGGCGCCGAAGATATAGAGCAGCCACTCGAAGGCGTCCAGCAGCGCCACGCCGGCGAAGATGAAGACGGCGCGCATGATCAGGGCGCCGAAGATGCCCCAGAACAGGACCCGGAACTGGTACTGCGGGGGGACAGCGAAGTAGGAGAAGATCACCGCCCAGACGAACACGTTATCGACGGACAGGCTCTTCTCGATCAGGTACCCGGACAGGTATTCGAGGGCGGCCTGCGCGCCCTGCCAACCGAGCAGCACCACGGCGAAGGCAAGCCCGAGCGCGATCCAGACCGCGCTCTCGATGGCTGCCTCCCTCAAGGATATGGCGTGCGGGGTGCGGTGAACGAGCAGGATATCGATCAGCAGCAGGACGCCGATGACCGCGATCAGGGCGATCCACGCCCAGGGCGGCGCCTCGAAGCTTGCGGAGCCGCCTGGTGGCGGCGGAGCGGCTTGGTGTGCCAGCGCGATGATGCTTGTCATGCTCCCTCGCTCAACTTGAGTGCAGCAGCTCGCGGCCGCCAGCGGGCGTGCGCTAGAGCTCGGCTTCCATGAGCTGCTTTCGGTTGCGGGCGCTGCGCTCCAACCCCTTCTTCAGCGCGGACGTGTCGGCGTTGGCGTCCATGCCCGGGATATCCAGGACCAGGGTGATGCGGGTCTGGTTGGGGCCGATGGCCTCAAAGGTGGCCCGGCCGCGCGTCTCGGCCGGCCCATCATGGATGACCATGGCCAGGACGCGATTCGCTTCGAATTCCACGACTTCCATGGTTCCTTCGACCGGAGTCCCGCTGCGCTTGTTGCGCCTGCGGATGACGGTCCCGGGGCCCAGGGGTTGGTCCGAGTCGAGCCAAAGCTCGATGTCCGGATCCCAGCGGGGATGATTTTGAACATGTTGCACGGCATAGAAGTGGAAGACTTTCTCGAGGGGCCGGTCAATCACCTCAGAGGTCTCCAGATGCAGGGGCATTCGCTCCTCCTTTCGGAGACGTGATTGTACTCAGTCTTGTGCGAGGCTCGAAGAACGGCTGGCGGGGCGCCCATCGCCAGCCCGTTCAGTCCTCAGACATCCCCACGTAGATCGACAGCGCCAGGCGACAGAAGAAGACCTCCCCGCGCCGCAGAGACCAATAGGTCGTGTATTTGGTCGCATTGCGCGGGGCGCGCATGTCGACGGACAGGACCACCGTGTCCCCGGGGTCCACGTCGGCCTTGAGCTCCACCGTTGGGTAGCGATGCAGCTTGGCGCCGCCCAGGTAGGTGAAGATGACACTCTCCGTGTCCCAGGCGGCGCTGCCGCTGTTGGTGACACTCCAACCGACCGCGATCTCGTCTTCCGGCTCGAAGCTGACGTTGTTCGCAGGCGATTGCCAATTCAAGCTGCAGTCCAGCTCGACGGGAACGGTTGAGGTGGGGGCGGGGGTGAGCGTAACGCGTGTGGGCAGGCCCGACAGGTCGGGCGTGACGGTGGTGGGCAGGAGCAACAGCCAGGGCGGGATGGTGGCGGTTGGGGTCTTCGTCGACTGCGGGGTGGCGGAGGGGCTGGGCGTGGCCGAGAGCGTTGGCTGAGCGGTGCTGGAGGGGGAGGGCGTGGGTGTGCTGACGAGAGCGGCCAGCGGCGCGGGCAGCGCCACGCACGCGACCAGGGCGAGCGTCAGGACCACCAGCAGCAGCAGGCGAGCCATCCGGGTCGCCGCGACGGTGGGCTGCGGGATTCGCTTCCCGCGCCACGCGTGCTGCGGTCCCGGCAGGATCGACTTGGGGGGGCGGCTCATGCCTTGGCCTTCGTCAGCGCAGCCTGGATGTCCTTGACCCGGTGGTCGGCCGAGTGGCGGTCGAGGTCAAAGGGCCAATCAGGGCCGCGGCTGGGGCGGGTGAACCAGTCACTGGGCGCCTCGCGCAGGGCGGCCATCAGGTCGCGCTGCACCTGGCGGTGCCAGGCCAGCACCTCGCGCGCCGATCGCCGGCGCCAGCGCAGGTAGATCCGCCGGTTGCCGTCGGTGAGGTTGAGCCCGGACTCCCCCGCGGGCGCCCGCTGGCGCCGGGCGGAGCGGGCCACGCCGGCCTTCCAGTGGGTGATGTGGGCCAGCGAGTCCTTCACCGTCCAGGGGTCCTTGGTCTCCGGCCGCGGGACGCGGGTCTTCCATTGGGCGGCGGTCAGCTTGGCCACCAGGCGGTCAAGACGCCGGAACTCCAGCGTGGCACGTTTGATGACTTCAGCGCGTGTGTGACGCATGGTTCTCCTTTCGGTCGCTGAACGGGTTGAAGTCCGCCGGAGACCGGCGTGACCGGCGAGCGTCATCCCACGGGCTTCGCCAACTGGTATTGGGGGACGGCTTGCTCATGGGAGGAAACCCTTGATCATGCGCCGGCCCAAGAAGATCACCGTGTAGAGCAGGCTCCAGCCGATCCCCAGGACGATGCCCGTCACCAAGGGATAGAAGATATCGGGATACGAATTGCGAATGCCCGGGAAGAGCTGCGTATCCATCACCCGCGGCACGGCCGTCAGCCAGAGGTAGGCGATGCCACCATAGAGTACCACGGTCAGCAAGAGGTGGGGGATGCCGTTCCTGCGCCAGTGCCGCCAGCTGTAGAGGATGCCAGCCATCTGCACAAGCGGCACGAGCAGGATGCTCCAGTACAGGAAGGGCAACTGCCAGGGTGTGCGGATGGGCGCCGGCGTCGTTCCTTCCAGAATGGCGACGAGGCCGCGGGCGACCTGGTCCAGATCCAGCAACTGCTCGAAACCGCTGGCGTTGGCGAGCAGGACGACGGCGCGCTGGCTCTGGGGCAGAAGCAGGATCGCGGCGCGGAAGTTGTAGAGCAGGCCCGAATGTCCGACGAAGGGTGTTCCGTCCAAATCGCCCACGTCCCAGCCCATGGCGTAGTGCTCGATTCCCGGGTTGGAAAGCACCGGGGGCGTGTGCATGGCAGCCATGCCCTGGGCGGAGAGGATCGACGCACTGCCATAGCGGCCGCCATTGAGATTGGCAATGGCAAAGTGTGCCAGGTCCTCAGCGCTGGCGATCAGCCCGCCGGAAGCGAGATCAAAGGCGCCCTGGCGCGGCGCCGGGAAGGCGCGGCCGAGCATGTAGTGGTACCCCGCGGCGAGACCACTGGCCAGCGCGGCCTCGCGGGAGGTGTACGAATGGCGCATCTCGAGCGGCTCAAAGATGTGCCGGCTCACATATTCCGCGTACGATTGCCCGCTGGCC
>DATIPW010000154.1:0-3312 GCA_035471605.1 Anaerolineales bacterium
AGCGCACTTGAAATTGTACACTGGCGGCCAAATTCGGACAAGAAGCGTCCGGAAAGCCAGGTCAAGACAGCGCCCGGCCAAGGGTGAGCCTGCTTGGTGGTCAGACGCACAATCAGCCGGGCGCCTGCCGTTCCCCGAGAATCGCGGAGGTGGTCCATGGCAGACGAAAGCAACATCCAGGTGGTGCGCAAGCTCTTCGAGGCATTCAACGAACGCAGATTCGATGATCTCGAAGGCACCGTGTTCAGCCCGGCCCTGGTCTGGCGTCACCACGGCAAGGAATCGGATCTGCTGCGCTGGATTCGAGATGCCCGGAGCTGCGTGGTTTCGTTCCCCGACGCCGAGTTGGTCCTCCAATCAGAGCGAGCAGACGGCGACCGGGTCACGGTCACCTTTCGCTTCCGCGGCACGCACCTCGGCCCGTTCGCGGGTGCGGCACCCTCGGGCCATGCTTTCGACATCGCCGGATCCTCCACACTCCGCATCCTGGACGGACTGATCGTGGAGGACGACGAGCATCTGGATGAAAAGGCGCTGATCAGGCAGCTGGCCTTGACCTGACAAATGGCGCCGGCGTTGCAGGGCCGCAGATTGCCGGCCCGTCAAAAAGAAAGGAGATAGCAGATGTCAGCCGCATCCAACAAGAAAGCCGTTCGCCGCCTGATGGAAGAGGGCGTAAATGCGGGCAATGAGAGCGTGATCGACGAGCTGGTGGCGTCCAACTTCTCGACGCGCGAGGAGGGCGAGCTGCGACCCATGGGCCCGCAGGACTTCAAGCAGCTGGCCGCCGATTTCCGAACCGCCTTCCCCGACGGCAGATTTGTGATCGAGGACCTGGTGGCGGAGGGGGAGAAGGTCGTGGTCTGGGGGTACTTCACCGGTACCCACCAGGGGCCGCTGGAGGGAATACCCCCCACGGGCAGACAAGTCAAGGTCAAGGATGTGGATCTCTACCGTTTTGAGAACGGCAAGATCGTGGAGGGCTGGCTACACTTTGACCAGCCCGGCATGATGATGCAGCTGGGTGTGATGGGCGGGCCCGAGGAGGAGCGCTAGCGGCGCCCTTGCGGCGCGGGCCCGCATCAAGCGCCAAGCCCGATCCCGATCGCCATCGCGCAGAAAGGATGCAAAGGATGATCACATACAGTGGAGAAGTCTCGATCAAGGCGCCGGCGGAGCAGGTCTTTCGTTGCTTCACCGACCCACGCCTACTGGACCAGTTCACGGCCATGCAGAATTCGAGGGTGCTGAACGGAAACAAGCTGGAGCAGCTCGGCGCTCATCTGGAAACCGAGATCAACGAGGGCCCGATGAAGGCCAAGCTGGTATTCGAGGTGGATGCCATCGAACCCGGCCGGCATATCAGCTTCAAGAGCATCTCCCAGGGTCCACTGCAGTGGAACGGGGAGTACTGGATTGAGCCCCAGGGAGCGGGTGCCAGCCGCCTGCGGCAGCGCGGCGAGATTCGCTTTCGGGGTTTCATGCGGCTGCTCGAGCCCTTGATGCGCGGAGAAGTGCAGAAGGGCGAGCAGCGGGAGATTGAAAAGCTCCGTGATCTCCTGGAGAGCGGGCAGATCTAGCCGGGTCCCAGGGATGTGGCCGGCCTAGAGGCACCTGGAGGCAACCTGGCCGGCGCTGTCCTTGCAGTCCTCGTTCATGTCCGCCGAGTGAGGATCGCCGTGTTTCATCCGTTCCGGCAGCAGCGCGCCGATGAAGACGCCGGCCAGCACCAGCAGCGCGCCGATGACGAAGGCCGGGCCGATCTGCTCACCGGTCAGCATGGCGGCGACCACGACCGTAACCAGGGGGGTCAGGACGAAGGCGTAAGAGGCGCCCGAGGCGCTCCAACTCTGCAGCACGCGCAGGTAGGATAGGAACGCCACCACCGAGACCAGCACCACCAGGTAGCCCAGGGCGACCCACGTGCCGGGCTGGGACGGGATGACCCAGGTCTCGCGCACCACGAGCGAGGCGACCCCCAGCATGAGCGCGCCGACCGTCATCGACACCGCGTTGGTCATGACGGGCGGATTGGGTGGGAAGATCTTGATGATCACCCCGGACTGCGCCAGGAAGAAGGTGCCGAGCAGGATGGCGCCGACATGCGGGATGGAGATATCGCCGCGCGGCGCACCGCCGACGTTCACGGCGATGCCTGCGACGGCCAGGAGCGCCCCAAGCAGCCGGCGCGTCGTCAGGCGCTCCGCGCCGAGCAGGGAGGCCAGCACGACGGTGATCAGCGGGACCAGTGCCAGCAGGATGGCGGTCAGGCTGGCGGGTGTCTTGATCAGCCCCCAAGCCAGCAAGATGAAGGAAACGCCGACGCCCAGCGCGCCATAGAGCACGGCGCCCGTGAGGGCGCGACCCCGGGGGAGAGGCACTCGGCGTCCCAGCACCAGCAGCCAGAAAATGGCCGCCCCTAGTCCGAACCGGGTAAACCCGAGCCAGAACGGCTGGAGTTCGGAGTAGCCGATGCGCATGGCCACGGGCGCGCCACCGGCCAGCAGGACAAACACCGCAAAATACGTCAAGACGTCGCGGCCGGGCAGCGCGGATGAAGGTGCCGACATCGTCGTCATGGGACTCTCCTCCTGGGTTGTCACGACCTGCCCCACCCTGGGGCCGTGCAGGCAGCGTGACCTACATATACCATGAAGCTGCAGAAGGCAGGCGTGGTGCCGCGTGCGTTTCTGGACTGGTGACCTGAACTGCTGCAGCGCTTTCCAGAGGCGCGCGTCCCGGCATGGGTGGTTCGGGGCGTGGCGCGGGACGGCGACGGCAACCTCCCGGCGTGGTCCTCGACCATCCTGCCGCGTGCCGTGTCCCTGACGAGATTGCTGAAGGATTGGCTGGTTATAATCCTGCAGGTCGACAGGCGTCCCCCAGGGCAGACCATTTTCCTGGCGAGCCGGACCCGAGCCTGAAAGCGCCTGGGGATCTTCCAGGGCTGGATATCGGTGCAAGAGGTAGAGGATGATCTCCTGGGACAAGTTTGCCGCCAGCCTGCCTCCGGCCGAGACCCCGATGCTGGCTGCCGTTGAGGACTACGCAGAATGGAAGACGCATCACCACGCCGCGGAGTTTGCTCCGAGCAATGACGACGACGTGGATGTGCGCACCTATCTGTCGTATCTGCACATCAATGGCATGGCCTCGGTCGCCATCCAGCAGCAGATCGGCGCGCTCAAGCGGTTCTACGCATGGGCAAAGTCTGAGCAGATCATCACGCACGACCCCTTCGAAGACTACAGCTTTGACCTCCCCGTTGCTGACGCCGATCAAGATGGCGGGCAGGAACCAACCGTCTCGAGC
>DATIPW010000155.1:0-14191 GCA_035471605.1 Anaerolineales bacterium
ATCTGGAGGAAGCCCTGGTTTTGGCGCAGGAAGTCGCCTCCCGGGCGCCCCGCGCCTTGGGCGCCGCGAAGCGCATGATCAGGCAGGCCTACGAAAACTCTCTCTCTGGCGGCCTGGAGGCCGAACGCCAGGAATTCTTCGAGCTTTTCGCGTCGCAGGATCGCGTCGAAGGCATGCGTTCCTTCGTCGAGAAGCGCGATCCGCGCTGGACCGGGCGCTGAGTCCCGCGCCGCGTCCCGCCGCCCTCAGGGATTCCGACTGCGCCCAGCGCGGGCTCCGGTCCTGGACGCCCGCATGCTGTGGGCTTCGAATTCTTCGTTCCTTTCCTGCTGCAGGCACCCAAGAGACTGATCTTGACCCAGGTTGCAGACCTTGGCTCCGGGGGGTCGGTTGACACACAACCGCCTCCCGGATCTGGTCTCAGCCCCGGCAGATCAGCCAAACTAGCCTGTGGCCCACTCTTTCAGTCTGCGCCATACACCGCCAGCAGCGCAACTCGGGCCTCCGGAGCGATCAGTCGCACGTTATTGCGGATTTCCGCGAGATGTGTTTCCATCAACTCCGGCGGGATACCGGCGGGCCCATACACGGTGAAAACCGCCTGCGTGGTCTCCGCTCGTATCTGTGTGCGTTGATCCGGGCCATAGACAATGCTCGAGATGATCCCCTCACGGTCCGAGATCGTCATGTCGTCGGGCTTTGGTGCCTGCATCGTCCCCCGCAGCAGGCGGTAGCCTTCCGTCCCCTGCCCCACACTCAATTCCAACGGCGCGTGCACCGCGTCCAGGTCGTGGCCTGCTGTCAGTAGTAGATGATCCACTTCGGCCATGAACATGGCCTCCACCAGTGCGGCGCCCGTCGGGATCGCCTTGGCCTTGAATAGGATCGACTCCAGCTGCAGTCGAACATGGTAGGTCTTGTCAAAACGCTTGTAATACTCCTCATACACGCGCAAGACCGGGTGTTGCCGCAGCGCCGCGCGATCCGTTCCCGCCCACCGCTGCCTCAGGGACTTCTCCAGCTCCTGCTTCCGCGCCTGAAGCGCGGCGTTGTGCGGTGGATTGCGCACGTCCCTCATCACCAACACCCCCACATGCGCTCCCGGGTATATGCCTCTCCATGATCTGGATGCGGAGAAGAAATCCTCGGGCAGTTCGCCCGCTGTGCTCGTTGTCATCTGGGTGTTTCCGTCTTGCTGCACAGGGCCGTGGTGTGCGGTCGGGGTTGGGTCGCGCCTAGTGGAACAGGATATCGTCCACGGTCCAGCCCTCATCCCCCGTCAGTTTTTGCAGGCGCGCCAGCATTTCGGGGCAAACCCGCGTCGTCTCACCCGGAAAATCCAGCAGAACGCCCCGGCCATCTTCAAAGATGTGGAAGCTGAAACGATCTTCTCCGTGGAAGGAGATCAGGGTCCCGTAGATGGTCTTGATCCGTCGTCGGTCGCGCTCCTTGTCGCCCGTCGAGCGCAGCCTGACCGTGATTTGCTTTGGCGGATGCTCGGTCTCGCTTGTTCTCGGCGCTACAGGCACGTACAAGGACGGCGGCTTTCGCCCTGCCGCTGCAACCACTCGAACCCCGTTGCGTGTTTGGCTGTCCATCGTGCTGCCCATCACCTCTGGGGAAGGGTTCGGGGACGGCTTTGGGTCTGCCGGGGGCTCAGGCCGCTGCCCGTTCTCTTCGCTGACGTCCACCGTCTCCGGCTCCCTGGCCTGGCCCGGCGGATTGGCGTGTCCGCCGGCCGCCGCGTGCTCAAAAGATGGCTGCCATTCAGTCTCCCAGTTGGCCGGGAAATTGTCTGGAGGCGGGGGCATGCTGTCATCCGTCCACGCATCCTCGGGCGCCACCGCGCTCTCTCTCGGAGCTTGGCCAGTTGATGCCGTCCCGTCAGCCGGCACCGGGGCAACTCCCAGCCCTTGGCCTGGCAGCTTCGCCGAGTCGCTGGAGCTTGGCTTTGCCGGGTTGGCCGCCGAAGCCTCGGAACGGCGTTTTCCATTCGATGATCGCGGCCGTCTGTCGCCTTTGGCCCTCTCCCCCTGGGCACCGACTAGTTCTTCGGCGACCGCTGGCACATCCGTGCGTATGGCGTCGACCAGGATCTTCGGCGGCGTACCGCTCGTGTCAACTTTGCCCTCCACAACGATGATCAGGTCCTCACTCAAGACGGAGCGCGTTCTCTCCCACGTTCGCGGGAACAGCACCAGTTCCACATTGCCTTGAATGTCCTCGAGTGTGACAAAGCCCATCGGCTTGCCCGCCTTGGTCACATAGGGGCGGATTGTCCGCACTAGGCCGGCAACGCGGACCGGTTCCTCATGCTCCGCTTCCCCCAACTGCCCGGAGAAATGGGTGACAATCTGCGTCAGCACCGATTGATGCGGTGTCAGTGGATGATCTGACACATATAGCCCGATCAGCTCCCTCTCCCATTTCAGCATCTCGCGCGGGTCAGGGCTTCCGACCGCCGGCAGGGTCAGGGTCTCCTCCACGCCTGTGCTGGCTCCGAACAGACTTAGTTGCCCTGATTCCTTTGCCCGGAAATGGTTCGCGCTCACCCCGGATATGCGTTCCAGCGATGCCAGCAGGGCGAATCGCCCCCCAAACGAATCCAGGGCACCTACCTTGATCAGGCATTCAAGACCGCGCTTGCCAAGTGCTCGCAGGTCCACCCGCCGCGCAAAGTCATTTAGGTCCTTGAAAGCTCCGTGCTGCTGGCGTTCTGCCAGCACCTGGTCTGTCGCCGCATGTCCCAGATTCTTGATCGCTCCCAGGCCAAATCGGATGCTTGGCTTGCCATCCGCGTCCTCGATCTCAAAATCCCAGCCTGAGGCATTGATGTCCGGCGGCAGCACCGGCACTCCCAGGCTCCTGGCATCGCCGGCGTAAAGGGCCACCTTGTCCGTGTCTCCTGCAGAGGCCGAAAGCAACGCTGCCATGTACTCGGCGGGATAGTTGGCTTTTAGATATGCGGTCTGCACCGCAATCACGCCGTAGTCCGCCGCGTGGCTCTTGTTGAATCCGTAGCGAGCGAACTCCTCCCAGTCCTCAAAGATCCGCTGCGCGATTCCAGCATCCATCCCCAGCCCCGCCGCCCCCGCGATGAATTTCTCCCGATGCTGCTCGATCTCCTTCTTCTTTTTCTTTGAGATCGCGCTGCGCAATTCATCCGATTCGGCGGGTGTGTACCCGGCCAGTTCCACGGCCGCCCGCATCAGCTGCTCTTGGTACACGGGAATGCCAAAGGTCGAGTCGAAGATCGGCGCCATTGCAGGATGCCGGTACTCGACTTTCGCCTTGCCGTGCATCCGGTCGATATACTCGTGGATGAAGTTCATTGGGCCCGGCCGGTAGAGCGCCACCATCGCAATGATGTGATCCAGCTTGCTCGGCCGCATCTGCATCAGGTAGCGCGTCATCCCGCTGCCTTCCACTTGGAACACCCCGGCCGTCCGCCCGCTCCCAAGCAGTTCGAAGGCCTTGGCATCGTCCAGTGGAATATTGTCCAGGTGAAGTCGCACGCCGTGACGCCTTTCGATCAATTGACAGGCTCGCTGCATCACGGTCAGCGTGATCAAGCCCAGGATGTCCACCTTGAGCATGCCCAGGTTGGCCAGGACCCCCATCTCGAACTGGGTTACCGTCTTGATCGGTGTTTCCTCTGAGCCGGAGGTGGGCCGATGCAGCGGCAGGTAGTCCAGAATCGGTCTGTCCGAGATCACCACGCCCGCCGCGTGCGTCCCCGCATTGCGGACCGTGCCCTCCATCTTGGCGGCCACGTCGATCAGCTCCCGCAGGTGCGGTTGTGTTTCGTACACCTCCTTGAACTCCGGTTGGCCCAGCGCGTCCTGCATCGTGGTGCTCCGCCCGGAAACGAACGGCACCAGCTTGGCCACGCGATCCACCTCGCTCAGGGGAATATCCATCACCCGTCCCACGTCCCGCAGCGCCGCCTTGGTTCCCATGGTGCCGAAAGTGATGATCTGGGCAACTTTGTCGCTGCCGTACTTCTGCGTGCAGTACTCAAGCATCCGGCTCCGGCGGTCGTCTTGGAAATCCAGGTCGATGTCCGGCATCGAGACTCGGTCGGGATTCAGAAAGCGCTCAAAAAGCAGGTCGTGCTGCAGCGGGTCGACTAGTGTGATGTGCAGGACATAGGCGATGATCGAGCCCGCCGCCGAGCCGCGCGCGTTGTACCAGATCCGTTGCTCCCGCGCGTGCTGGCACAGGTCTGCCACGATCAGGAAGTAGGCGTCGAAGCCCATCTTGTGTACGACGCCCAGTTCGTACTCCAGCCGCCGCTGTACCTCGGGGCTATCCGCGCGCTCTCCGTAGCGTCTTCGCGCACCCTCCAGGCACAACTGCCGCAGGTATGTGGCGGGGGTGTGACCCTCCGGCACCGGAAAATCCGGCAGGTGATAGCTCTTGAACGATAGATCCACGTGGCAGCGCTCTGCGATCAGAAGCGTGTTGCTCAGCGCCTCTGGGACCTCCGCAAACAGCCGGCTCATTTCCTGTGGCGTCCGCAGATAGTACGAATCGTCGGTCATCCGCATCCGGGCCGGATCCGTTAGCAGGGTTGAGGTTTGGATCGCCAGCAGGATATCTTGCAGCCGCGCGTCCTCCGGCTGGATGTAGTGTACGTCGTTGGTTGCCACGAACTTCGCCGAGTAGCGCGCCCCAAGCTCCACCAGATTCCGGTTCAGCTCGGTCATTTCCTTGATGTTGTGCTGCTGCAGCTCCACGAAGAAGCGTTCGGGCCCGAAAACATCATAGTACCAGTTCATCCGGCGGACGGCTTCCTCCGGACGCTGCTCCACCAGCGCCCGCGGGATCTCCGCCGACATGCAGCCAGAAGTGCAGATCAAACCGTCGGCGTGCGCCGCCAGGAAGTCATGATCGATTCTCGGGGTGTAGTAGAACCCGTGCAGTTGCGCCGCGGACGCAATTTGCAGCAAGTTCTGGTAGCCAGTCTGGTTTTCGGCCAGGAGCAGCAGGTGATACGCGTTGCGGTCAAGTTTGGGATCCCGGTCCTGCATTCCGCGCGGCGCCATGTAGGCCTCCAGCCCGATCACGGGCTTGACGCCTGCCTCCAGCGCGGCTCTGTGGAAGTCGATCACCCCGAACATCGTTCCGTGATCGGTGATCGCCACCGCAGGCATGCCCATCTCTTTCACGCGTTGCACCAGCTTCTTGATATTGCTGAATCCATCCAGCAGCGAGTACTCGGTGTGCACGTGAAGGTGGGCGAATGACATCCAAATATCCCAGATGTGGGGGTCTCGCGATTATAGCATCCCGTCCCTGGCGCCCGCCACATCTTAAGCTTATGCCCGGCCTCGCGCTCCGATTCAGCCCACAGCCCATTCGCTGGGGCCCTCAGGCTGCTTCGCTGGCCAGGGAAAACGACCGATCGGATGTTGGCGTGTGCCTCGGATGTGCTCCAAGCCCGGGCCTCGAAGGGCCGATGATATAATCCAAGGTCCGAAAGGCTCGACATGCTTCAGAGATTCGTAAAAACCGTCGGCGGCGATCCCCATCGTCGTCTGCTCCAGCAGCTCAGCCAGGAGATCCAGGCCATCAATGCCCTCGAACCGGCGTTCGAGAAGCTTTCCGATTCTGAACTGAGCGCCAAGACTGCCGATTTTCGGTCGCGGCTCAAAACGCTCGCCGGGTCAATCCCTGATGACAAGGAACGCCGGGTTGCCGAGGCGGCTGCCTTGGAGGACATCCTGCCGCAGGCATTCGCCGTGGTGCGCGAGGCCGCCAAGCGCACGGTCGGCCTCCGCCACTACGACGTGCAGCTGATAGGTGGCATCGTTCTTCATCGCGGGCAGATCGCCGAGATGAAGACCGGCGAAGGCAAGACCTTGGTGGCCACTTTGCCTCTTTATCTCAATGCCCTCTCGGGTCGCGGAACGCACCTCGTCACCGTCAACGACTATCTGGCTCGGCGTGACGCCCGCTGGATGGCACCCATCTATCAACTGCTCGGCTTGTCCGTGGGTGTCTTGCAGATGGCGGCAGTCACGGAAAATGGGAAGAAGGCCTTCCTGGTCGATTTCGAAAAAGAATCGCAGCACGAGGATCAGCTTCACCTGCGCATGATCGATCGGGCCCAGGCCTATGCTGCCGACATCACCTACGGCACCAACTCCGAATTCGGTTTTGACTACCTGCGTGACAACATGACCATGCGGCTGGCTGACCGCGTCCAACGTGGCCACCACTTTGCCATCGTCGACGAAGTTGACAATGTGCTGATTGACGAGGCTCGCACGCCGCTGATCATCTCCGGCCCGGCCGAAGGTGACCTGGAATGGTACGGCCGCATGGCGCAGATCGTCAAGCAACTGCGGCCGGAAGACTACCAGCTCAACGAAAAGGACCGCGCCGTCAACCTCACTGAGGTGGGCATCGCCCGCGTCGAGTCGCTCTTGGGCCAGCCCCTCATGGATCCCGATCGGCCGGAGGACCTGACGCCCGAGCAAGCGCGCCTCACGGGCTACCTGGAGCAGGCTCTGCGGGCGCAGCTGCTCTTCCATCGCAACAAGGATTATCTGGTTCAAGCCGGCAAGGTCATCATTGTCGATGAGTTCACGGGCCGGCTCATGCCGGGGCGTCGCTGGTCCGATGGCTTGCACCAGGCAGTGGAAGCCAAGGAGGGCGTCCGCGTCGAACCGGAGAACGTGACCTACGCCACCGTTACCCTGCAAAACTACTTCCGCATGTACACCAAGCTTGCAGGCATGACCGGAACCGCGCTCACCGAGGCCGAGGAGTTCAGCAAGATCTACCAGCTGGAGGTCACTCCCGTCCCCACGAATCTGGAATACCAGGCGTTCGGCAAGGATGCCCTGCTGGTTGAGATCAAGGCTCGCGACGAAGAAAACTATTCCTATTCGTATTTTGCCCGCCGCGACGATGGCGGCACGCCTGCATTCTTCCGACGCAAGGACTATCCTGACGTGATCTATCGAACGGTCGAGTCCAAGCTCCGCGCCTTGGTCTCCGAGATCGTCCGCTATCACGTCCTCGGTCGGCCGCTCTTGGTCGGTACCACGTCCGTCGAATCCTCCGAACGCCTATCCAATCGTCTGCGGGCTGAGTCGATTCGTAGGCTGCTGCAGATCGGCCTGGTTCGTCATTCATTCATGAAACATTCCAATCGCGACGAGGATGGCCGCCTCATTCCCGAGTTGCAGCCGTTCAATGCCCCATTGGAAAACGTGGCACCCGACTCCTTGCGAAAGTTTGCCTCCGGTTTCGGGCTCAGCAGCATTAGCCTCGAAGAGCCTGCCAATCTCGCGGTCGTTCTGGAGTACCTCAGGCTGCCGGAGGACTCGCTTCCGCGCCTGAGTTCCGTTACCCGTGCCGGCGTGCCGCATCAAGTGCTCAACGCCCGCAAACACACCGAAGAATCGCAGATCATCGCCGACGCCGGAGCCTTCGGAGCCGTGACCATTGCGACCAACATGGCGGGCCGCGGCGTGGACATCAAGTTGGGCGGCGAGGTGGCTGAGGAGATTACCACTGCCGTCAACCGGGTGCTCCGCCGCGCCGGCTATGGCCGGGCCTTTGAGATGCCCATCGAGGAGCGCCGGCAGACGTTGCTCAAAGTCGACCACTCGCAGTACGGAAAGTACGAGGGCGAGGTCAAGCACTTCCTGCAGTATTTTGAGTCCATGGAACAGGTCAAGCAGCTCGGGGGCCTGCACGTTATCGGCTCCGAGCGTCATGAGGCCCGCCGCATCGACAATCAGCTCCGCGGCCGTTCAGCCCGCCAGGGCGATCCGGGATCCTCTCGTTTTTACCTTTCCCTGGAAGACGACCTCATGCGGCTTTTTGGGGGCGATCAGGTGAGTGCCTTGATGCAGCGCCTCAAGGTCGATGATTCGCTGCCCTTGGAGACGCGGCTGGTTAGCGGCATCATCGAGAACTCGCAGCATCGTGTCGAGGGTGCCAACTTCGATGTTCGCAAGCACCTGCTCGAATACGATGACGTGCTCAACAAGCAGCGTGAGCAAATCTACTCTCAGAGGGATCGGATCTTCTCCAAGGAGGATCTGACCGAGGACGTCGGCGAGATGCTGCAGGCCGAGGTGGAAAGCCGTGTCCAGTCCAGCCTCGCGGACGAGGAAGGACCGTGGAGACTGATTGCCTGGCTTGAAGGCGTGCAGCCTCCCTTCGAATCGGAGGAGCGTCTGGTGCCGACCTTCGGCCTCTCCCTGGTCCTTGAACAGCTGAGCCAAAGCGATGATCTGCGCTCCGCTCTGCCTGCTGTCGTTGCCCGCGCCGTCGACGCGGAGCATGCCCATGCACAGCGGGCCATCGAAGCGCTGATGGATCGGACGGGGGAAGGTCTGAAGTCTGAGATCGAAGGGCGCCAGGATGCTCTCGATGCCTTCTTCGAAAGTCAACGCGATCTCGTGGAGCCGCTGAAGCCTCAGAAGGCTGCTGAAGAACTGGGAGCCCTTCTCCGCATGCCCCTGCGCCTCAGCCCGGATCAGGCGCGCCAGATCACTGAGGACCCGGGAACTCTCAAGAAGTGGCTGGCAAAAACCGTGGAAGCGCACGTCGTTTCCCTCAACATTGATCGGGTTGTTGGTGCCATTGAGCATCGATTGGGCGAATCCCTGGGAGTGAAACTGGACGCAGCCGATTGGGAGGCTGCCGCCGACGCTGTGATCGTGGCTGCCCAGCAGCTCCTGCATAAACAAGCCGAACGCTTGGCTGTGCAGGCACAACGCGATTTGGAGGCCCTATGGTCCCGGGAATCAGGCGCGGATCAGACCTCGCGCCTGAGGCTGCTGCTTTCCCTCGCCCAGGGTGTGCGCACCCTGTTCGATCAGCGCACTCACCGGCAGGTGCGCCAGGTATTCAACCGCTTCAGCTACGTCTACTTGGCGGCCACCTTGCTCGAGGGGCGCGGCGCTGAGGAAGTCAGTGATTTGGTCCTTGATCACCTGGAGCACGCGGAGACCGCCCTGCAGGCTGCTTGGGGGCAGCGGGAATATGAGCGTCTCAGCCAGAACGCCGCCCGAGTGGCCGACTTCGGCCCCGCGGCCAGGGTCCTGGGCGTGGATCGCCTGAATGAGCCGGCAAACCTGCTGGGAGATGCCGACCGCACCCGCCTCCGCGATGCAATCGGATCCTATGTCGTGAACGAGGTCAAACGCCAACTCCTGCTCAATTCGATCACCGAGCTCTGGGTGGACTACCTTACGAAGGTCGAAGCCTTGCGCGTCTCGATTGGACTGGAGGCCTACGCCCAGCGCGACCCGCTGGTACAATACAAAGGACGGGCTTCCGAGTTGTTCCGGCAGCTGCTCTCCGATGTTCGCGCCGCTGTGATTGGCCGGGTGTTCGCGTACCAGCCCCGGCGCATCGAGATCACTCCGACTGAAGCGACGGAGACGCCCTCGGTCGAGCAGCCCCGGCCGGCCAGTGGTGGCAAGAAAAAGCGCCGGCGTCACTGATGCATCGAACATCTGCCGTCCCGCATTGTTGACCAGGACCATGCGGTCTTGGCGGCGGCCAAATCAGACCTGCAGGGAAATATCGTGCAACCGAGCCTCACTGGGACTGTCGACCGTTTTCGCGCACTGCCCAAGATCGAGCTTCACAGGCATCTGGAGGGATCCCTTCGCCTCCAGACGATGCTGGAGATCGCCCGGGCACATAACATTGCCATTCCTGCAGACATGGCTGGCCTGAGCAGCCTGGTGCAGATGCAGGAATCAGAAAGCTACTCCTTTCGCAATTTCCTGTCCAAGTTCGACACCCTGCGCCTTTTCTATCGGTCACCCGAGGTGATTGACCGCATCACACGCGAAGCCATCGAGGACGCTGCCAGGGACAACATCCGCTACTTGGAGTTGCGCTTCACGCCTGTCGCGCTGAGCCGCGCCGAGGGTTTTCCGCTCAATGAGGTCATGGATTGGGTCGCCGCCTCGGCTCGGGCCGCCGCGGCCGAGTTTGACATGCACGTCCGGCTCGTCGCTTCGGTAAATCGTCACGAGAGCCCTGCTCTGGCTGAGCAGGTAGCCCGGTTGGCGGCGGAACGCATGGACGATGGCTTGGTGGGTATGGATCTTGCCGGGAACGAGGCCGAGTTCTCGGCGGAACCGTTCCGGGGCATCTTTCTCGAAGCTCAGCAGTCCGGCCTGCGGTTGTCGATTCACGCGGGCGAGTGGGGCCCCGCTGCCAATGTTCGTGAGGCCATCGAATACCTGGGCGCGCACCGCATCGCGCATGGCGTGCGCGTCCTCGAGGACGATTCGGTTGTCGCGCTGGCGCGCGAGCGCCGCATACCGTTCGAAGTCTGCGTCACCAGCAACTACCAGTCAGGGGTGGTTCCGCATGCTGGCCAGCATCCCCTGCCCGGGATGCTGGCGGCCGGCCTGGTCGTAACGGTCAACACGGACGATCCCAGCGTCTCGCGCATCACCCTCAGTCACGAATACCAAGTCGTTGTTGACGAGCTGGGTGTGCCCTTGGAAGGGTTGCGGGACTGCGTTCTGGCCGCCGCACAAGCAGCCCATCTGCCAGAGGACGAACGCCAGATGCTGGTCCGGACGTTGCAGCAGGAAATCCCCGCCCACTTCTAGTAGGAACAGCCATTCGAGGCGGCAATCCACAGCCGCCAAAAAAGGCAGTACAATCGCTTTTGGTTGCACACCTGCCCTGAGTATCGGGTGGAGGACATCGAAGGCGCTCCTTTGTGTTCTCGTGAACTTGTGGTGTGAAGGCCGCGCGCGCACAATACGAGCAGCGCAATTTCACACATCAAAGGAGGCGGCTTGAATAACCCATTCAATGCCCTGGATGTCCTGCGGGTGGGGGGAGAACACTACCGCTACTACCGGCTGGATGCCTTGGAAAAGGCCGGGCTCACGCTCCTGGCCAGTTTGCCGTATTCGATTCGGGTCCTGCTTGAGGCGGCCCTGCGGCAATGCAATGAACGCGAGATCAAGGCCGCCGACGTGCAACGCATCGGCGCCTGGACTCCGCGCGGCGACAGGCTCGGCATTCCGTTCCTGCCCGCTCGCGTCATCATGCAGGATTTCACGGGCGTGCCTGCCGTGGTGGATCTGGCCGCCATGCGCTCGGCGGTTGATCAATTGGGTGGCGATCCGCGCCGCATCAACCCCCTGGTTCCTGTGGATCTCGTCATCGACCATTCGGTCCAGGTGGATTTCTTTGCCACCCCAGATGCGCTCCAGCGCAACGCCGAGATGGAGTTCAGGCGAAACCGCGAGCGCTACGAATTCCTCAAGTGGGGGCAGAAGGCCTTCAGCAATCTTCGTGTGGTCCCTCCCATGACCGGCATTGTCCATCAAGTGAATCTGGAGTACCTGGCCCAGGTAGTCTTGGCACGCCCCGCTTCCCCCGATGCGGATCTCACCGAGTTCCTTGCATTCCCGGACACACTCGTTGGCACGGACTCGCACACGACAATGATCAACGGGCTGGGAGTGGTTGGATGGGGGGTCGGCGGCATCGAGGCCGAGGCGGTCATGCTCGGCCAACCCATGGACATGCTCCTTCCTGACGTCATCGGTTTCAAGCTCCATGGACACCTGGCCGAGGGCGTCACGGCCACCGATCTGGTCCTCACCGTCACGCAGATGCTGCGGCACAAGGGTGTGGTGGACAAGTTTGTCGAGTTCTTCGGTCCCGGGCTGGATTCCATGTCTCTGCCCGATCGCGCGACCATTGGAAACATGGCGCCGGAATACGGCGCCACCATCGGATACTTCCCGGTCGACGCAGAAACCCTGCGTTACCTGCGCATGACCGGACGTCCCGATGATGTGGTCGAGCGCGTGGAAGCATATTGTCGCGCTCAGCAGCTCTTCCGCGATAGCTCTATGCCCGATCCCGAGTTCACCGACGTATTGGAGCTCGACCTGGCATCCGTCGTACCGTCGCTGGCTGGTCCCAAGCGTCCGCAGGACCGCATTCCGCTTTCCCAAATGAAGGAGGCCTTTGCCCACTCACTCACTGCTCCGGTAGAGCAGCGCGGCTTTGCGCTTGAACCTGCAGCGGTCAAGGCAAGTGCCGCAGTTGGCACAAACGGCGGTTCGGTCAACATGGGTCACGGGGCGGTTGTCATCGCCGCCATTACCTCTTGCACCAACACCAGCAATCCCAGCGTGATGTTGGCGGCCGGTCTCGTCGCCAAGAAGGCCGTTGCGCGGGGCCTCAAGGTTGCCCCGTATGTCAAGACCAGCCTGGCGCCCGGCTCCCGCGTCGTGTCAGACTATCTCGCCCGCGCGGACCTGATCGAGCCTCTTTCCCGGTTGGGATTCAATATCGTCGCCTTCGGCTGCACCACCTGCATCGGCAACAGCGGACCCCTTCCCGGCGAGGTGGCCAAGGCTGTCGTGGGAGCTGATTTGGTGGCGACGGCGGTGCTCTCTGGGAATCGCAACTTCGAGGGCCGCATCAATCCTCTCGTGCGTGGCAGCTTTCTGGCTTCTCCGCCGTTGGTGGTTGCCTTCGCCCTCGCGGGACGTGTCGACATCGATTTGGACAAGGAGCCGTTGGGGCTCGGCTCTGATGGAAAGCCTGTCTTCCTGCGAGACTTGTGGCCCTCCCAAGCCGAGATCGCACAGTCCATGGCGCAGAGCCTGCAGTCGGAGATGTTCACCAAGCAGTATGCGGCGGTCTTTGAGGGTTCAGAGATGTGGAAGGCCATCCAGGTGCCTGAAGGCGGCCTCTATCGCTGGGACGAGAACTCAACCTACATCCATCATCCTCCGTACTTTCAAGATCTGACTCGCGAGCTCCCGCCTGTACAGCCCATTCGCGGGGCGCGCGTGCTGGCCATGTTCGGAGATTCGATCAACACCGACAACATCAGCCCGGCGGGCAGCATTGCCGCTGATAGTCCGGCCGGCAAGTTCCTGCAGGAACGCGGCGTTCAAGTCAGGGACTTCAATTCCTATGGTTCGCGGCGGGGCAACGACTTGGTCATGACGCGCGGCACCTTCGGCAATATTCGCCTCAAGAACCTGCTGGTGGCTCCCCGGGAGGGCTTCTGGACCCTGCACTTCCCTGACCGTGCTGAGATGCCGATCTTTGATGCTGCGATGCGCTACAGGCAGGAGGGCATTCCGTGCATCATCATCGCCGGCAAGGAATACGGCTCAGGTTCCAGCCGCGACTGGGCCGCAAAGGGCCCCAAATTGCAGGGTGTGCGCGCGGTGCTTGCCGAATCTTTCGAGCGCATTCACCGCTCGAATCTCGTCGGAATGGGGATCCTGCCGCTCGCGTTTCAGGACGGGCAGAACGCCGAATCTCTGGGCCTATCGGGGGATGAAAGTTTTGATATCCCGGGTGTGTCGGCCGACCTCCAACCGGGAAGCACTGTCAGCGTGGAAGCAACCCGTCCGAACGGCGAGCGTGTTCGCTTCAAAGCCACGGTGCTACTGCACACCGAGGTGGAGGCCAACTACTTTCGCAACGGTGGGATCCTGCACACCGTCCTGCGCAACCTGATGGAGTGATCCCGCAGCCGCTGGGGTGCGCGGACGGCGCCTTCTCTGCTCAGACAATGCGGCGCGGCTTGCGCCAGCGTGAGCGCCACGACCCCCAGGGCTCCGCGCCCTCGCTACGGGCTCGCCTTTGGGCGAAGTTATTCGGCGCCCAGGTCAACGGGATCAGCACCCAGAGGAGCCAAGGCAGGCTCCAGCCGGGTGCTGCCCTGCATGGACCAGGGGCCTGCCCAGGTTATGTTCACCGAAACCAGGCGGCCGCGCAAATCCTCTTGTGATTCCAGGAAGACCAGCTTGTTGGTCGGCGTGCGACCCTTCCAGCGACCGCGCACCCGCTCCTCGAAAAGCACCTCGACGCTTGTGCCGAGGTACTTCTGGTTGATCTGCGCCACGATCCCTTCTTGCAGATCTTCCAGCATGCGGAAGCGCTCCATCTTCTCGTCAGCCGAAACGTTGTCGTCCATGCGCCGGGATGCCACCGTTCCCTCGCGGCTTGAGTAACGCGCCAGGTGTGCGACGTCAAGTCGCAAATCCTCCAGGACGCGGTAGGTCTGCAGGAACTGCTCGCGGGTTTCGCCCGGGAAACCGACGATGACGTCGGTTGCGATCGAGCAGCCCGGAATGGTGCTGCGGATCGCGGCCACGAGGTCCCGGTACTGCTGCTGCGTATACCCGCGCTTCATGTTGGCCAGGAC
>DATIPW010000156.1:0-1833 GCA_035471605.1 Anaerolineales bacterium
GGATCTCTGCCTTGCTCGTGGAAGACGGCGGACAGCCGGCCCCGGTCAGGCTTTCCGGGGACACGGATCTGGATCTTGGCAAGAAGGCCTTCCAGGCTGAGCTGGAGCTACTGCGAGCCGCCATCAGCGATGATCCCCCGAGCACGCTGCAGGATACAGGCGTGATCCGTCCCGGCTACTCGGCAGAATTGGATGGCGTGATCGCTGCTTCACAGCAGGCCCGCGACTGGATCGCCAATCTGGAATCCACCGAGCGGGCAAGGACGGGCATCAAGAGCCTGAAGGTCAGCTACAACAAGGTGTTTGGCTACTACATTGAGATATCGCGCGGGGCCGCCGAACGGGCACCGGAGAACTACATCCGCAAGCAGACGCTGGTGAACGCCGAGCGTTTCATCACTCCGGAGATGAAGGAGTACGAGACGCTGGTGCTCAACGCCGAGGAGCGAATCCACGACATTGAGACCCGGCTGTTTCGAGAAGTCTGCGCCAGGCTGGGAGGGTCCGCCCCCAGTCTGCTGCGAGCGGCCCGCGCACTGGCGGAACTTGACGTTCTGGCCGCCCTGGGGGAAGTTGCGGCCACGTCCAAGTACGTGCGTCCCGAAGTGACGCAGGACGCAGGTCTCGACATCCGCGCCGGGCGGCATCCCGTGGTAGAGAACCTGCTGCGGGATGACCGATATGTTCCCAACGACGCGAGCTTTGAGCAGGGTGAGCTCGTGCGTGTCATTACGGGCCCCAACATGTCCGGTAAGTCAACCTATCTGCGGCAGGTGGCGCTGATCGTGCTCATGGCGCAGATGGGTTCATTCGTGCCAGCCGAGTCGGCGCACATCGGTCTGGTGGATCGCATCTTCACGCGCATCGGCGCGCAGGACGAGATCCACGCCGGGCAATCCACCTTCATGGTCGAGATGGTGGAGACCTCCAACATCCTTCACCATGCGACACCGCGCAGCCTGCTCATTCTGGATGAGATCGGGCGGGGCACGAGCACCTATGACGGGCTGTCAATTGCCTGGGCGGTGGCGGAGTACATTCACAATCATCCACAGGTGCGCGCCCGAACCCTCTTTGCCACTCACTTTCACGAGCTGATCGAGCTTGCAGAGTTGCTGCCCGGGATCCGCAACTTCAACGTGGCCGTGACCGAGGCAGACGGCAAGGTCGTGTTCCTGCACAAGATCGTACCGGGAGGAGCGGATCGATCCTATGGCATTCACGTGGCGCAGCTGGCTGGTCTGCCCGGGCCGGTAGTGCAGCGTGCGCATACCATCCTGGAGGAATTGGAGAAATCCGCAGGCAGAGCCATTCAGCGCACGCCGCACGCTGCGCAGCAGGCCGCTCTCTTCCCTGAAACGAGTCCTCTGCTGGATGAGCTCGGCAACATGGATGAGAATGCCCTGTCCCCCATAGAGGCACTCAACAAACTGTTCGAGTGGAAACGGAAGTACACCAGGTGAAAATCGGCTTGACGAAACAGCGCCGGCCGCTGACACCAGATGCTATTGGACTGCTGATCGCACTGCTGGGGCTCCTGCCCGGAGGATTCATCTATCTGTACCAGCCGTGGCAGGCGGGATTCCCCATCAATGACGGTGGACTCTTCTACGCAGTGATCCGCGCGGTCCAGAGCAACGGCTTCAGGCTGCCGGACTTTGTGTCATATAACGGCCTTCAGATTCCTTTTTTCTATTCCCCGCTCGGATTCTATCTAGGGGCGGCTTTGAGCAGCCTCCTGCAGGTCGATGCACTATTGATCCTGCAGTGGGTTCCCGCCGTCATCCTTATCATCATCGGCGCATGCTTCTACTTCGCCGCGCGCGAATTCCT
>DATIPW010000157.1:0-2387 GCA_035471605.1 Anaerolineales bacterium
CCTCGGTGTACTTGGAGCCCACCACATCCTGCGGCCCCTCCGGAATCACGGCGTCGACCCCCGCCTGCCACTTGGTTGCGGTATTGGGATCCGTGGTGTAGGCGAAGACGTCCGCCACCGGCTTGTTGATCAGCACCGAGCTTGTGACTTTGATCATGCGGACCTCCTTGGGCGGTGAGAACGAAGGAACGATTCCATTCTAGCCATTCGGGCGCAGGTGTCAAATCAGGTCGGCACCCAGCAAACGCACACAGCTGCGCTACGCGCCTGCGCATGCCCCGGGCAGTCAAGGCAGCCCGGAGATGGGCGGCTGGATCGGGGCGCGACGGCACGCCTGGATTTCTCGTGTACGACCCTGATTCCTGCGCGCGGACCCAGTATCAACGAGCTGGTGCCTGGCATCCCCTGGAAAGGTGAGCGCCAGAGCTGGAGGGCCTTGCGGTTCAGGATAGAATTGGCTTGCAGCGCGGTCGAGCCGGGAATCCTTGGGATGACGTTCACTCGGGATACGGCGTCGCCGCCCAGACACCCCCGCCCCACTGCGCAGTTTGTTGCGTCCCGCGGATCTGTTCCGCGAGGGGCGGGCATGCTCGAAATCAGGCTCTTTGGTGGCTTCGAAATCCGCAGCGACGGGGGGCTCATCCCCCTTTCGACGCGTCTTGCCCAATCCCTCTTTTCCTACCTGATCCTGAATTCAGGCACACCCCACCGGCGCGAAAAGTTGGCCGGCCTTTTCTGGCCGGATTCCACGGAGCAACGGGCGCGCGCCTCGCTGCGCCACGAGCTTTGGCGCATCCGCAAGGCGCTCGCAGCTGGCGGGCTGCAAGGCGTCCTGGTTTGCAACGATCTCACGATCGCCTTCGACGCATCCGCCGACTGCGGGCTGGACGTAATGCAGCTCAAACAACTCGGCGATGGTGCCGCTTCGAGCGAATTGATCCGCGGCCTCTCAGTCTACCGGGGAGAGCTGCTGCCCGGCTTCTATGACGATTGGCTGGTGGTGGAGCGAGAGCATCTGCACCTGCTGTTCGAGAGACGCGTATTGCAGCTGCTGGGCCTGCTCCAAGTTGAGAAGCGCTGGCCGGAGACAGTTGACTGGGCTGAACGCTGGCTGTCGCTGAGTCAGCAGCCGGAGGCAGCCTACCAGGCACTCATGACGGCCTACGCCGGACTGGGAGATAGAGCCAAAGTGCTCTCCACGTATGACCGCTGTCAACAAGGCCTGGGTGAGTTGGGGCTTGAGCCGTCCAAAGAGACGCGCCAGCTCGCTGAGTTCAAGGTTTCCTCCGGCAATCTGCCGACCCTGATGACCAGTTTCATCGGCCGAGAAGTTGAGATCCAGCAGATCTCCAGCATGCTGTTCACGTCCCGCCTGGTCACCTTGACCGGCGCGGGGGGCGTGGGAAAGACGCGCCTGGCACTTGAAACGGCTCGGGGCGTGACCGACAGATTCCCGGATGGGGTATGGTACCTGGAGCTGGCCGCGCTCGAAGATCCGGACATGGTGCCGGGAGCGTTGCGGACAGTGCTGGGCATTCCCGAGGCCGAGACGGGGAAGCGATCGGTCACTGACATGCTCGTGGACTACTATCGATCGCGGACCAGCCTTGTATTGCTCGACAACTGCGAACACCTCGTCGAAGCGTGCGCGCGACTGGCCCAGGCACTGCTCCCTGCCTGCCCGGGCTTGCACATCCTTGCCACAAGTCGCGAACCGCTGCGCGCCGAAGGGGAAACCACGTTCCTGGTGCCCTCCCTCGAGGTGCCCGAGGCGCCCGATTCAGAGGCTTTTCCCTCGCTGGCGAAGGTCCCTTCGGTCAGACTCTTTGTAGAGCGCGCCTGTGCGCGATCGCCCTCTTTCATGCTGGCAAGACACAACGCCGCCACCATCGCTGAGATCTGCATGCGCCTCGACGGCATACCGCTGGCGATCGAGCTGGCCGCCGCCCGGGTGGGTTCACTTCCCGTGGAGAGCATAAATGCCCGCCTCGACCAACGCTTTGCCTTGCTGGCGGGTGGTTTGCGTACGGAAATTCCGCGCCACCGCACCCTGCGCGCCTTGATCGACTGGAGCCATGACCTGCTCTCCGCGGCGGAGCGCGTCCTGTTCCGCCGCCTTGCTGTCTTCGCGGGCGGATGGACGCTGGAATCTGCGGAAGCCGTCGCCGCCACCGGCGAGCTGCCCAAAACCGACGTGCTGCAGATGCTGCCGGAACTGGCCGAGAAGTCGCTGGTGGTGCTTGACGCACACAGCGGAAGATATCGCATGCTGGAGACGGTGCGCCAATACGCCCTCGAACGCCTGCAGGCAGCAGGGGAGGAGGCAGCCATTCGCACGCGGCACCTGGATTGCTGCATCGCGCTGGCAGAATCCCTGGTTCCGGAAC
>DATIPW010000158.1:0-13391 GCA_035471605.1 Anaerolineales bacterium
GCGGCGCTGGTCCCGCTCTCTCGCTTCGTCAGCGGTCCAGCCCTCGAGCACTGCCTGGCGCGAAAGGCGGATCTTGCCCTGAGGATCGATATCGGTGACCATGACTGTGATCTCGTCACCGATGTTGACAACATCTTCCACTCGGTTCACGCGTTCGGTGTCCAGCTGAGAAATATGCACTAGGCCGTCTACCCCTGGCAGGATCTCAACGAACACCCCGAAATCGGCGAGGCGCACGGCCTTTCCGGTATAGATGTTGCCAACCACAGCCGATTCACTTAGGGACTCTACGCGTTCCTTTGCCACTTTGGCTCCCACCCCATCTGTGGATGCAATATAGACCGTTCCATCCTCCTGCACATCGATCTTGGTTCCGGTCTCTTCCTGAAGCGAGCGGATATTCTTCCCGCCCGGGCCGATCAGCGCCCCGATTTTGTCAACTGGAATCTTCACGGTGATGATGCGCGGGGCATGAGGCTTGAGTTCGGGACGGGGGGCCTCAATGACTGAGAGCATTTCACCCATGATCGCCATACGCGCGTCCCTGGCTTGGGAAAGAGCCTCGGTCATCATCTTTGGGCTGACACCCGAGATCTTGATATCCATTTGCAGTGCCGTGATGCCCTGTGCCGTGCCGGCGACCTTGAAATCCATGTCGCCAAGATGATCTTCCGTCCCTTGAATGTCCGTCAGAATTTTGTAGCGTCCAGCGGAATCGCTGATGAGGCCCATGGCAACACCCGCAACCGGAGCCTTGATGGGCACTCCGGCATCCATAAGGGCCAGCGTCGAACCGCAGACGGAGGCCATTGAGGTGGATCCGTTGGAGGACAGAACCTCCGACACGACGCGGAGTGTATAGGGAAAGTTCTCTTCCGAAGGAATGACGGGCTCCAAGGCCCGCTCGGCCAAGGCCCCGTGGCCGACTTCCCGCCGACTTTGACCTCTAAGGGGCTTAACCTCCCCCGTCGAGAACGGCGGGAAGTTGTAGTGGTGCATGTAGCGCTTCGTGTCCGTTGGGGTCAGCGTGTCCAGAGCCTGGGCTTCTCCCAGAGTGCCCAGGGTTGCCATGGAGAGAACCTGGGTCTCACCCCTGGTAAAAAGGCCGGAACCATGAGCTCGCGGCGACATGCCGATCTCACACCAGATTGGGCGAATGTCGGCTGGTGCCCGCCCGTCTGGTCGCTTTCCCGCCGCCAGGATTCTCTCCCGAACGACGCGAGTTTCTGCTTCTCCAAATGCCGACCTAACCGCGCTCTCTCGCGGCTGCGACGACTCTGCTGCTCCGTTGGGAACAGTGCAAATGTCCGCAATGACGCTCTGCAGGAGCGTTTCCATGCCCGAATAGAACTCGTTCTTTGTGAGCGGTTTGTCAAGGAGAGTGTTCATGGCGCCGGCGACGCTCTCATATACTCGTTCCTGCAGCGCCGGATCGGCCAACTCCAGCGTGGGCTCGCGTTTGGGCCTGCCGACCTCTGAAGCCATGCTCAGCTGCGCATCGATGAGAGGTTGCAGGGCCTTGTGGCCCAGCTCCAGCGCCTCGGCCATTACGTCTTCCGGAACCTCGTCTGCCCCGCATTCCACCATGAGGATGGCCTCCCGCGTGCCGGCCAAACGCAGATCAAGATCCGAAGCCTCGATCTCGGCGAATGTCGGGTTGATGATGAACTGGCCGTCGACCCGGCCCAGGCGAACCGCTCCGACCGGACCGTTCCACGGTATGTCCGAAATCATGATGGCAGCGGATGCCGCATTGATCGCGAGAATATCCAGGGGATTGTCGGCATCGGCCGAAAGCGAGAACATCATTACCTGGACCTCATTACGCATGCCATGCTGGAAAAGGGGCCTAAGCGGCCGGTCTGTCAGGCGCGCGGTCAAGATGGCGTCCGTGGACGGCCGGCCTTCTCGGCGGAAGAAAGATCCCGGGATCTTGCCTCCGGCGTAGAGGCGCTCTTCGTACTCGACGGACAGGGGAAAGAAATCAATGCCTTCCCGAACGCCACCCATGGTGGCAGCGGCGAAGATGACGGCGTCATTGAGGCTGACCGTCACCGCCCCCCCTGCCTGACTGGCCAGCTTTCCCGTCTCAAAGACGATCGTCCGCGTCCCGACGGCCGCACTGTAGCGTTTGGATTCCGGTTTCATCATTTATATTCTCCCTTGACAGTCTGGCGCGACACGCGACAAGGTCCTGGCTGTCCGATCCACGGACACCAGCCGCGTGCCTTTCGAGATGTGGTGGAAACACCTGCGTGCACCAGCCCTGCTCTCTAGTTCCGCCTTGTCAGGGACTGAAGAGTGCGGGCAACGGTGTCGCCGACACTATTCAATTCCTGACGGGCGTCTCGTCTTGCCGCCGGCCAGGCGGCCGGCCGTTTTCAGCCAAGGAGAACGTGCAGATGGCGTGCGCCAGATGCCCGGTCTCCGCCGTACCATCGTCCTACTTGTGCCTGAGGCTGAGGCCCTCGGTGATGCTCAAGTATCGAGGGTAGTCCACCCGGCGCAAATACGCCAGCATTCTTCGACGGCGCCCCACCAGCTTCAGAAGCCCTCGCCGGCACGACTCATCGTGCTTGTTGCTTCGCAGGTGCTCGGTCAACTGCTGGATGCGCCCAGTTATGATGGCCACCTGCACCTCGGGCGAACCCGTGTCCGCCTGGTGCCGGTGGTACTGCTGGATGAATTTGGTCTTCTCTTCTTTTCCCAGAGGCATGACGTATGCGTTCCTTTCAGGGTATTGCGCAGGTCTCCATGTCCGCAGCCAAGACCGAGGGCAGGACCAGTCACGACCACATATTATACCAGAAGATCAAGACTGGCTGCCCGGTGGCATCCTCCCGAACGTGCCCTACGTTGCTTCACGGCGAAAGATCACGGCCGTCCGTGCCGGGATGCGCACGACCGACTGTGCTCCCGGTTCTATCTCTGGGGCTCCCAAGATCACTCGTAGGGGTTGTTCCTGCCGCACTCCCAAATCCAGCAATAGCTCCTGAGGCTCCTCACCGGCGTTGAGCGCGACCACCGTGCGCCTTCCCTCGAGGCAGCGTTCGAAAGCATATGCGCTCGCTTCGGCAGCCAGGCAGCGGAAGTCGCCCCAGCGGAGTTCCGCCGAGGAGCGTCGGAGGCGAATCAGGTTTCTGGTGAACTCAAGCAGATCGAGATTCCAATGGTGGCGTGCCCAGGGGAAGGCCTGCCGGCACTGGGGGTCGTGGCCGCCAGCCAACCCGATTTCATCACCATAGAAGATACATGGGGCTCCGGGAAAGGTCATGAGAAACGTGAGCGCCAACTTGAGGCTGCCAAGGTCACCGCTCGAAGAAGTGATGAATCTTGCCGTGTCGTGGCTGTCCAGCAGATTCAATTGGACGCGGGTCACTTCTGGCCTGTACAGCCGCAAGTGCGAATCAATTCTCTCGGCAAACGCCCGGGCGTCCATCCGCCAGACTTGACCATGATACCCACCAGCCCTCAACGTCTGCTGCAGGTCCAGGTGATCTCCACAAAGGAAACCAAGACAGGCCGCTGTCAGCGGATAGTTTGTCGTGGCATCAAATTGATCTCCTTGAAGCCACCTCCGGGCATCGTTCCAGATTTCGCCGACGATATAGATATCGGAATTGATGGAGCGCACGCGTCGCCGGAATTCCCGCCAGAATTCATCGTCATTGATCTCATTCGGAACATCCAGCCTCCAGCCATCAATCCCGAACCTGGTCCAGTGCTGTGCAACACCGTACAAGAACTCTCGAACAGCCGGTGAATTCGTATTGAACTTGGGCAGGGCCGGCAACTCCCACCAACCCTGATACCCGACAGCGCGCAGACTCCCTTCCTTCAGAATGGCCTGCTGCTCTTCCGGCGATGGATAGGCGCCCCAGTGGCGTCGACGTGTCAGCCGCTCAGCGTCGAAATGGAACCAATCCACGTAGGGTGAGGCCTCCCCGGATTCGAGGGTGTGATGAAATTGCCAGAAACCCCGGCTGGCATGGTTGAACACGCCGTCAAGGATGACCCGAATTCCCCGGGCGTGCGCGGCGTCCAGCAGCTCGCGCAGCGCAGCATTACCGCCCAGAAGGGGGTCAACGTTGTAGTAGTCATAGGTGTGATAGCGGTGATTGGAAGCTGATGCAAAAACTGGGTTGAGGTACAGGGCGTTTACACCCAGATCCAGCAGGTAGTCAAGATGCTCAGCAACCCCCAATAGATCGCCGCCTTTGAAGCCGTATGTGGTGGGTGGGGACTCCCATTCCTCCAGGCGGAGCCCCTGCTTGGACAGCCGCGTGGATTGAGCAAATCGGTCTGGAAAAATCTGATAGAAGACAGAATCTGTCACCCACGCCGGGGTTTCCACGCGGTGTACCTATCTCGACGGCAGGTGCGGCCCCGAGCGGGCGCACGGGCGATGTCGATGCTCCAAGTTAGGCGAGAAGTCATGCATTTGGGTGCCTGGCTGCCCGCCATGGCACACCGCGGCGCTGCTGGGGCTACTTGCGGCCGCCACAGCGCTCCGTGTGGGGGAAAAGATGTTGGGCGGGAATGCTAGTAAATGGCCTGCTCGGTAGCAGCGTCGAACAGGTGCAACTTCTCCATATCGAGGGCCACCTCAGCTTGATTTCCAACGCGCAACTGGGAACGAGGATCCACCCGGGCCACAAAAGTGTTCTTGCCCGTGACAAGATACAGCAGGATTTCGTTACCCATTAGTTCAGTAACGTCGACCTGGGCACTGACTTTGGCGGCAACGATATTCGGCGGGACGAACCCAACGTCATGGATGTCTTCGGGTCGTATGCCGATTACAACATCTTTTCCGACGTAGGGTTCCAGATTCTTGGCCCGGTCGATGGGAATCGGAATCCGAAACTCCCCGCTGTCTGCAAACAGACCGCCATCCCTTCGTATCGCCGCTGAAAAGAAGTTCATGGCTGGCGAGCCGATGAAACCGGCCACGAAGAGATTTGCCGGCTGGTTGTACAAGTTCTGGGGCGTATCCAGTTGCTGCAGCCTGCCTTTGTTTATGACAGCAATGCGGGTCGCCATCGTCATGGCTTCCATCTGGTCGTGGGTAACGTAGATGAAAGTGGTCTGCAGCTGGTGATGGATTTTGCTGATCTCAGCCCGCATCTGGACACGAAGCTTTGCATCCAGATTCGAAAGCGGTTCATCAAACAAGAAGACTTTGGGTTCCCGGACAATTGCCCGACCCACGGCAACCCTCTGCCGTTGTCCACCCGAAAGTTGCCGCGGCTTGCGCTTCAGCAGGTCGGTAATGCCCAGCGTTGCTGCCGCCTTCTCGACCCTCGTCTTGATCCGGTCTTTGGGCACCTTTCGCAATTTGAGGCCGAACGCCATATTATCGAAGACCGACAGGTGAGGATACAACGCATAGGACTGAAAGACCATAGCTATGTCGCGGTCTTTCGGGGCCACATCATTGACCACGCGATCGGCGATCATGATGCGCCCTTCTGTGACTTCCTCCAGGCCGGCCAAGCAGCGCAGGGCGGTGGTTTTGCCGCAGCCCGAAGGCCCGACCAGCACAAGGAATTCCCGGTCGTCGACATTGATGTTCAGGTCATCGACGGCCACGGTGTCGCCAAACCTCTTGGTGACATGCTGATACGTGACGCTGGCCATGAGCACTACCTCCCGTTCGCAGAGTATGGTGCCCCAAATATACCGCATTCGTGCAGGCTCATGTTGACCGTTGGCCAGGCGCGCCAGACCGCCGCTGGTCCGCACGGAGTAGCCGCTGGCGGCGACTGCTCTGCTGCTGGCTAGGTTCGGCCGCGATTTTTCGCAGCCTCGATCAGGCCCATGAATAGCGGATGGGGTCGCATCGGGCGGGAGAGGAACTCGGGGTGGAATTGGCTGCCAATCATGTACGGATGATCCTTGAGCTCTGCAATCTCAATCAGCTTGCCGTCCGGAGAGACACCGGAAAAGACCATCCCTGCCGCCTCGAATTCCCTGCGGTACGCGTTGTTGAACTCGAATCGATGGCGGTGGCGCTCTTCTACAAGGTCTGTTTTGTACCAGCGCGCCGCCTGCGTGCCGGGCTGCAGGCCGCATGGATAGAGCCCCAGCCGCATGGTTCCCCCCATCTCGCTGATTGAGCGCTGTGCAGGCATGAGGTCGATTACCGGAGCGGTCGTGCCGCGATCAAACTCGGTGGAATTGGCATCTTCGTGCGCAAGCACGTGCCGTGCGAACTCGATAGTCATCACCTGCATGCCGAGACAGAGACCCAGATAGGGCAATTTCCTTTCGCGGGCAAAGCGGGCAGCCATGATCTTGCCCTCGATGCCCCGGGACCCGAAGCCACCGGGAACGACCATTGCGTCAGCTTCTCGCAGGAATTCCCAGCCCTTTTCCCGCTCCAGGTCTGCCGCAGGCACCCACACAATCTCCACTTCCAGCTGATTGGCGATCGCCGCGTGGTTCAGAGACTCGCGAACCGACATGTATGCGTCTTTCAGCTCCACGTACTTCCCCACCAAGGCGATCTTCATCACTGGTCTCTTCTGCCGGACAGATGCCACCAGATGCGCCCAAGGGCGTACGTCAGGCCGTCGCCGTGTGATGAGGTCCAGCTTCTCCACGAGATATTCGCCCACACCCGCTTGCTCCAGAAGCAGCGGGACCTCGTACAGTACGTCGGTGGTCACGAGGGGAATCACAGCGCGCTGTTCGACATCGCAGAACAGCGCGATCTTGTCACAAATGCCGTCCCCGATGGGATGGTCGGACCGGGCAATGATCATGTTGGGGGATATCCCGATCGAGCGCAAAGCGGCCACGGAATGCTGCGTGGGCTTGGTCTTGAGTTCGCCCGTTGCTTTTATGAAGGGCATCCAGGTGACGTGTACGAAGAAGACGTTCTCGCGTCCAGCCTCGCTGCGGAGCTGTCTGAGGGCCTCAAGAAAGGGCTGGGACTCAATGTCACCCACAGTCCCGCCGATTTCGACCAACACAATCTCGGCGCCAGTCTCCCTCGCAACCAAGCCGATCCGCCGCTTGATCTCGTTGGTGATGTGCGGGATGACTTGGATCGTGCCTCCCAAGAAATCCCCGCGCCGTTCTTTGGAGATGATCTCCGCGTACACCTGCCCGCTCGTGAAGTTGCTGGCCTTCGTTAGCCGAATATCAATGAAACGCTCGTAGTGGCCAAGATCCAAGTCGGTCTCGGCTCCATCGTCGAGGACAAAGACTTCTCCATGTTGATACGGAGACATGGTTCCGGGATCGACGTTGATATAGGGGTCCAGCTTTTGGACGGTGACATTGAAGCCGCGCTCCTTCAAGAGCAACCCCGTTGCCGCGGCGGTGACCCCTTTTCCGACCGAGGAGACCACTCCGCCTGTGAAGAAGATGTACTTTGTCGCCACGTGCTGCCTCCTCTACGGGATCCGCGTCGGTTCAGTGGCTATCGCTGGTCGCCGCAAACGCAGTGGGGAGGGCATGTAGGCCCTCCCCGTTTAGGATCGTCTGCGGTGCTGGTGCAAAGCGTTGCCCACGAAGACTCATGTGACTGACGGTGTGATGCTGCCTATGAGCCCGCGCCAGCCCGGGCTGGCCAGTGCACATGTGCCACCGTTGCGGGAACTGGGTTCGGAGATCGCACATTGAGCAGCAGATGCCCACAAAGTGGCGCCCGCTTCGGCCCTCAGCTGGAGCCGCCAAGATCCATTGCTGGCGCTCTTGCCGGCGGTCGGCTGCACGCGGTCAGGAATCGCAGTCTCAGAGCCTGATTCCCGGGGCATGGCCAGATTCTATTGCCGGTCGACCGGGCCGATCAGGCCGGCGGCTCAAACCGCGCAAATTGATTCCAAGCAGCAAGTCAAGTTCCATAGGTCGCATACACCAGTGGCTCTGCAGTCCGCCAGTCCTACGCGGCAGGCTCGCTGACGTGGCTCTGGCGGCAGTGTACCACCGAATTTGACCCCTTGATGGCTTCATGCTAAACTACCGCGTTGGCTTGCGCACGAACGCCGGACCGCCGGCAACGGCGTTAGGTGCCCTGGGAAAACTGGCCACGAAGGACGGCGCGCGGCGATCCGGATCCAGACTTGACAGGCGCTCATCCGGAGTCTTGCCGCAGCATTGTGCAAGAATGCGGAGTGGTGGCTGCACCTTGGGCAAGCCCTGCAGGGCGGCCGCAGGCCCGGCCAGTGGGGGCTCTTGCCGCGACGCCGAACCGGGGGTTGTGCCATGAGGGTTTTTGCACTGGCGGTTGGCTCGCAATATCTCAGATGTTCGTGACGCTCGGCACTGGCCGACGCGCCGAGTCGCCAATCACATTGTGGGGCAAAGTGCGGCTCCTCTTGGAGCCAAGCCGTCTTGGATTGGATCGGACCGCGATCGAAACGCGCCTGGCTCTACAGACCAAGAACTCCGCATCAGAAAGCCGGGCACGTAACATTGTTTTGCCAGCGCCTTCCTCCGCAGCGAAATGCCGTCAGACCGAGCGAGACGGCCGTGTTGCAGGCGTTGATGCAAGAGTGGCCTTGCACTCGGGCAAGTGCTGTTCCTAGCTAGTGCACAGATATGCGGCGGCGCGGGTGAGCTGGGATCCGATGGAACATATATGAGTGATGCAATGTACATGGTCTTTGGCCTGGGGAATCCAGGTCGTCAGTATCGAGGGACGCGCCACAACGTCGGGTTTGAATTGATTGATCGGCTCGCCATCCGCCTGGCTGCGCGCGGCACGAGGCTGCGCTTCGGTGCACTGGTCACCGTGGCAAGTCATGAAGGGCGCAAGATCGTTCTGGCAAAACCGCAAACGTACATGAATCTCTCGGGGTCCTCGGTTAGGGCGCTTGCTGGTTTCTACAAGTCGCCGCTTGACCGGATTCTTGTTGCGCACGATGATCTGGACTTGCCTTTGGGGGCTATCCGCCTGCGGCCTGGCGGAGGAGCCGGGGGACAGAAGGGGGTTGCCTCGACGATCGAAATGCTTGGCAGCAAGGATTTCTCGCGGCTTCGCATTGGAATTGGCCGCCCTCCTGGCCGTATGGACGCGGCGGACTACGTGCTGCAGAAGTTCTCGGACGACGAACTCCTGCAGCTTTCGGAGACACTTGATCATGCTATGGACGCCGCCCTTGCCTTCATCTTGGCAGGCATTCGATCAGCGATGAATCGTTTCAACCGAGGATCGGCAGCAGATTTCAATTGAGCGGCTGCAACAAGCTGACGCAGTCGCAACACCACCAGATTCGCATGGATGCTTTGCTCGCCCGAATAAGGGAATCGGACTCGTATCGACAGCTGATTGCCGCGCTTGGCCGCGGGGAACCGGTTGATGCACTGCGACTTCCACGGGCTGCTCGCCTTCCGCTTGTTGCGGCGTTGCACCAGGACCTTGGCCGGCCCACGCTTCTTGTGACTGACCGCGCCGATCACGCTTTGGCGCAGTGGGAAGAGCTCGGAGTGTGGACGCAGACGCCTCGCAAACACTACCCCGAGCCAAACCCTCTTTTCTACGAGCGCGCTGCTTGGAGCGGTTCAGTTCGCCGAGAGCGTCTGCAGTCACTGGTGGCGCTGGTAGAAGCCAAGCTGCCTGGTGGCGCGCACGCGCCGGCGCCTGCTCTCGTGGTGGCATCGGCGCGAGCGCTGATGACCCGGACTATGCCCCCGCAGGAATTCTTCCGATGGTCGCGCGAAGTCCGGCAGGGCACTCGCTTGCCGCCTGAGGCCGCCAAGCGGGATTTGCTTGCCATCGGCTACACCAGGGCGGGAACCGTCCTCGAGCCGGGGCAGTTTGCGAGTCGCGGGGGCATCTTGGATCTGTGGCCGCCGGCAGCCGGGCTGCCGATTCGAATTGAATTCCAGGGTGATCTCGCCGAGTCAATCCGAACGTTTGACCCCGCTTCGCAACGGACAATCGAGCTCCGGGATTCGGTGAGTGTGACGCCGTCGCGGGAGTTCGTCATGGCGGGCTCCGAATACGGGAGTCCCTCCATCAAAGCGGCCGCGGACCTGATGGAGTTTGACATTCCTGTGCTTCATCCCCAGAGTTCCACAATCCTGGACTACGTCGGTCCGGAAGGGCTGGTCATGATTGACGACATGTCCGCAGTCGAGGGCATGATGGCTGAAATCGAGCAGCAGGCCGTCGGATTGCGCCACTCGGCGATGGAGGACGGAACGCTGGGGCCCAAGTTCCCGCTCCCATATGTGACGTGGTCGGAACTTCTGGATCAGCTGCAGGGAATGCGGAGGCTCATCTTGGGTTTTCCCGAGGATGGGCTGCAAATAGGAGCAGAGGACAGCCGCGCTCCAGGCCTCGCCTTCACGCACGACGAGAGATTTGCCGGTCAACTTTCGCGGTTCATGGCTTATCTTCGTCGCATCCTCCGTCAAGGTGATGAAGCCGTAGTGATCTCGCGCCAATGCGGGCGGTTGCTCGAACTGTGGAAAGAGGCTGACGATTCCGCTGGCAAGACAAGTGCGCTGGCCGCCAACCAGCCACGCTTCGTTGATGCTTCGATTCGCGAAGGATTTGTTCTGGGCCGACTGCATCTCATCACAGATTCTGAGATCTTTGGCTGGGAACGGCCCGCCACCCGCTCTCGATCGCGTGTGGCTGCAGAGACGCCGGAGTCGGTCTATGCGGACCTCAAGGCGGGTGACCACGTGGTGCACATCGACTATGGTGTGGCGCGGTACGTGGGCTTGGTGCGTCGGAATCTTGACAACCGCGAACGCGAGTACTTGGAGCTTGAGTACGAAGGCGGGGGGCAGGTCTTTGTTCCGGTCCACCAGGCCGATCGATTGACGCGGTACGTCGGAGCCGAGGGCAGAGAGCCTGCCCTGGATCGGCTCGGCAGCCAGGAGTGGCACGAAAAGAGGGGCCGCGCCCAGGGGGCCGTGCTGCAAATGGCTCGGGAGATGCTGGAACTACATGCACAGCGGGAGATTGTGCGCGGAAATTCCTTCGGGCCAGATACACCTTGGCAAGCTGAGCTGGAAGCCAGCTTTCCCTATGCGGAGACGGAAGATCAGGCGCGGGCGCTCAACGAAATCAAGTCGGATATGCATGCGGATCGACCCATGGATCGGCTGCTCTGCGGCGATGTCGGCTACGGGAAAACAGAACTGGCGCTGCGAGCCGCCTTCAAGGCGGTCATGGGCGGAAAGCAAGTGGCTGTGTTGGTGCCAACAACCGTCCTCGCGCAGCAGCACCATGAGACGTTCGCGCGGCGGTTGGCAGCTTTTCCCGTCAAAGTGGAGGTGCTGTCACGCTTTCGCAGCCCAAGGGAGCAGGTTGATACGCTTGCAGCACTGGCCCGTGGAGAAGTGGACATTGTGATCGGGACCCACCGACTCCTGTCCGCTGATGTGCAGTTTAGGGAGTTGGGTCTGGTGGTGATTGACGAAGAGCAGCGATTCGGCGTATCGCATAAAGAACACCTGAAGCGGCTGCGTACCGAAGTAGATGTGCTGACGCTCACCGCTACCCCGATCCCGCGGACACTCTACATGGCCCTCACGGGAGTCCGCGACATCTCCAATCTCAACACCCCTCCAGAGGAGCGCCTGCCCATCTTTACTCACGTAGGGCCATACTCTCCCAGACTCGTGCGGCAGGCCGTACTTCGCGAGCTGGAGCGCGGTGGGCAGATATTCTTTGTGCACAACCGAGTCAATACTATTGACGCCATGCGCAGGCATCTGAACCAGCTTGTGCCCGAGGCGCGGGTCGATGTCGGCCATGGGCAGATGCCTGAGCATCAGCTGGAGGGCGTCATGCAACGGTTCAATCGGGGCATGACAGACGTCTTGCTCTCAACCACCATCATCGAGTCCGGCCTGGATATCCCGAACGCCAATACCCTGCTTGTGGACCGCGCCGACACTTTTGGCCTTGCGCAGCTCTATCAACTTCGAGGTCGGGTCGGGCGAGGGGCAGTGCGCGCCTACGCGTACTTCTTCCGGCACCGGAAGCTGATGCCGACGCAAGAAGCACAGCAGCGGCTGGAGGTGATCGCCGAGAATACTGAGCTGGGTTCAGGCTACTCCATTGCAATGCGCGATCTGGAGATTCGCGGCGCCGGAGAATTGCTCGGTACCCAACAGCACGGTCATATTCGGGCGGTGGGTTTCCACCTGTACACGCGCCTGCTTGCAGATGCGGTGCGCCACCTGCGTCGGGAGGCCGGCGCGGCACTTGTCGAGACAAGGACAGTGCCTGCTGAGCGCCGAAGTTGGGAAGAGTTGAGCCGCCCGGTCTCGATGCCGGTTGTTGTCGATCTGCCGCTTGCGGCCGGCATTCCTGCCGACTACATTGCCGATGCTGATCTGCGGCTTCGGCTATACCGCCGCATTGCAGATTTGCGCGATGAAGTGGAAGTCGAGGCGCTTGCCGGGGAATTTGGTGATCGCTTCGGGCCATTGCCAGACCTGGTCGTCAACCTTCTGTACCAGATCCGAGTGAGGTTGCTGGCCGAGCGCGCGGCGTTAGGTTCCGTGGCATGGGAGGCGGGTCAGATCGTGCTGCGGTACCCCGCATCGGACAATGCAAGGAGTGTACGACGGCTGCAGGACCTGGGCCCGGGCATACGCGGCGGGAAGGGCGCCTATTGGTGCGCTTTTGCCAAGGAATCTGACTGGATGTCACAGCTGCTGGGAGTACTCAGCATGCTGCCTGCGCCGTAGTGCGTGTCATGCGTGCAGCCATCCTGGCAACGTTCCCCGCTTGCCCGCGGCCAGGTTTCCCACTTTAGAGCTTGGCGGGACCCCGTTTGACCTCCGACCATCCTCCTGCGGATAGGCGCGTTCCGCAACGCTTGCAGTCCGTTGCAGGGCGTGACTTTCCTATCTTGCCTTTCAGTCTGTGGGCACCGATCGTGATTGCGCTAGTCCGTGGAACTCGGAACGGGCTGCCCTGCGGACCTGGGATTCGTCCACTGCGACTTTTGCCTGACTCCGGGATCAGCACCAGGTCTTCCGCACCGTCAGTGGAGATTAGATTATGGCTCAGGAAAGGCCCGGTCATGGGTGGTAGGCGATTGGGATGTTGCAGACGGATGCTATGCGAGGCAGAGCCTTCACATCGTGATCGTGGGGGATCGGTCTAAGTTGATCTGGTCGTAGACAATCAGCGCGCCGACGTGCTGAGCGGAATTGCCCTTTGGAGTCGCCAGCGCTGCGGCGCAAGTTTGTGGGGTCGCCGCAGAATGACCTCCACTTGACGGCTCCGCCGATGAAGCGGAAGTAGTGCCCCGACAACCAGGACTCCTATCGTGCCATGGTCTTCCCCTGCGTTTCACCTTGCTTCGCCCGCGGACGACGAGGTTCGCGGCTGGTTCAAGGCGCGGGGATTGAAGCGCGGCCGCGCGCAATAGGGATTCCCGGTATATACTCCGTCTGCGTCAGGTACT
>DATIPW010000159.1:0-6094 GCA_035471605.1 Anaerolineales bacterium
TTCAGGGTTGCCGCCACGATCGTCGCCGCAACCTCGTTGGGATTTTCTGGTGGCCGCGCTTGGCCCAGAGTGCATGCGCCCAAGGCAGGCATCATTGCTGCCGCCAGCATCACGAAGCTGACTTTGGTTGTCATCTTCATCGTGTGTCTCCCTTCTACTGACGCGCAACCAGCCGTCTGGCGGCGTCCACCTCTTGGATCGGTCACTTGCATACCGATGTGATCGTATGGTTGAGGCGCGAGGAAGCGCCGGCATCGTTGTAGGCCTCAATGCTGTAGGTCAAATCCGTGCCCAGCTGTACCCGCCCTGTGTCGACGTAGTTCGTCACGTTCGCCGGAACATCCGCCACGAGTTCGCCCTGGCGGTAGATCCTGAACCCATTGGCGTCGGCCGGGTTCTGGGTCCAGGAAAGGTCGGTGGTGATCTCGTACAGGATACCATCCACATAGGTGCAGTAGAACGGCCAGCTCAATGAGGTGGGCGGGGAGGGCGGCTGTCCAGAGCCTGGCTGGGGCGTTGCCTCGGGGACCGTCTCAAAGTTGCCGCTCGGCGAAGAATCCTGTGCCAACACCCAGCAAGCGGAGAGGTTGACCGGCTCCTGAACCAGCCAGGCTGCTTGGGCACTGTTCCTGCCCACCAGGTCCACCATCGTCCCCGGTTCCAACGTGGCCAGTACCTTGAAGTTGGAACCAATGCCGCTGCGGCATTGGACTTGGGTCTTGATATACAGCTTGGGTGGGGCGAAGGTGGGGGTAGGAGGCGGCGTCGGCGTGGGTGGCTGCATCTGTGCCTCTAGCGTGGCTGCCTCAAACGTCATGGCCACTAGCGTCGCCGCGGCCGCATTGACATCCAGTGGAGGGGCGGTTTCGGGCGCCCGGCTGCAACCCGCCAGTCCCGTCGCCAAAATGGCGCACAGCACCAACCTGAGCATGGCGCCCGACCCGGCCGTCGTCCTGCCTGCCCAGGTGTGCGCCCGCCACAGTCCCAAAGCCCCTTGAACCTTGTGTCGCATCACGGCGCGTTGGGATCCCTCGTGACCGTCATTCCCCATCCCCCTCCATCCAGCTTGCCATGTATTCGGGCTTCTCCAATTCCAGCGCCTGTTTCGTCAGGTGCAAGGGGTGGAACGTGTCCACCATGACCGCCAGTTCATCGGTCGCCTTCTTGCCGATCGAGGCCTCGGTCATGCCTGGCTGCGGGCCGTGCGGCAGGCCGTATGGATGCAGGCTGATATCAGCTCGATCAATGCCCTTCCGGGACATGAAATTGCCCTCTGCGTAGTAGATCACCTCATCCGAGTTGACGTTCGAGTGATTGTATGGCGCAGGGATGGCTTCCGGATGGTAGTCAAAAAGGCGCGGCACGAAAGAGCAGACGACAAAGTTGTGTCCTTCGAAGCATTGGTGTGCCGGAGGCGGCTGGTGGACCCGTCCTGTGATTGGTTCAAAATCACGGATGTTGAAGATCCACGGGTACAGATATCCATCCCAACCCACAACATCGAACGGGTGGTGATCCAGTTCGTGGAGTGTCAGGCGCCCGCGAACTTTGATGCGCAATTCAAAAGTGCCCCGCTCCGTATGCGTTTCCAGTTTCTCCGGCACGCGCAAGTCGCGCTCAGAGTACGGGGCATGCTCCAACAGTTGGCCGTATTCGTTCCGGTAGCGCTTTGGCGGCTCGATCTGTGACGGATTCTCGATGGTGAAGAACCGCGCCTCTTGGCTTTCTAGCACCATCTGCCACGTGGTCCCGAAGGGGATCACAATATAGTCTCCCTCGTGAAAGGCGAGATGGCCAAACTGAGTCCGAAGCACCCCGTGACCTTCGTGAACCCACCACGTTTCATAGCTCTGGGCGTTCCGGTAGAAGTAGTCCATGCTCTTGCCCGCCCTTGAGATTCCCAGGGTTACATCATTGTTGCTCAGCAAGGGGATCCGGGCTGAAACAGGATCTGGGCCTACCGGAGCATCGGCGGTGCGCAACGCTCTGTGCCGGATCGGACCGAAGTCCACGATCTCCGGCACCAGCGGCCCAAGGTCCGCCGTCCTGGTGACCCGGGGTGGCAGGAAGTGATGATAGAGAAGCGACTGGATGCTCGAAAAGCCCTCCAGCCCCATCAGTTCCTCGCGAAAGAGCCTGCCATTCGGTTTCTTGAACTGTGTGTGTCGCTTATGGGGAACCTGACCTAGGCGGTGATAGAAGGGCATACGGCCTCACTGTGAGGACAAATCCAGGGATTGCATCATGGCGTCAAGCGACGTCAGGGTTGGATCGAATTGTCCGGGGGAAGTGGCATTCAACAAGTCGGTGATGGCTTGGTAGTAGGTCTGCCAGGTGTTCTCGTCGACCGAATCGTATCCGGGAAAAGGCACGCCGCCCGGAGGTGCCACGTCGGATTCGGTGCTTCCGGCTGCCAGCATCGGAGAGGTAAGGGGGAGGATCGCTACCACGAACCACTTGCCGTCACTTGTCAACCCTTGGAAATGATAGAACAGGTCATTGTTGTTGATCGGTGCATAATACTGCGCGTACTCTGTCAGCGCCCGCACCCCTTGGCCGGCTTGGAACGATATCACCTCGGCCTTCGCACCGATCAACGCCCCGGCGTTGAAGAAAGGGACGCTGGGTGGCACATCGGGACCCGAGAGAGAACCAGGGTTGGCCAGCTGATCCCGAAGCTCCTGCAAGCCCCCTGCCACGCTTTGATTGAGCGCCGCGTATTCGTTTGCCGGATATATCAGGATCTCTGGTTTGTGAAAAGTTCCCTGAAGGGCGTACCCCTCCAACTCTACGACGACGTGCTCCGGCCAGGTGCCCCACCACGGCATGGACTCATCCGACGCGGCCGCAGGGACTGTCTCTGAAGATGCCCCACTCGCCAGGCCCGGCGGGATCACCAGACGACCCCCTGGGAAAGCCACCGCCGTCCCCGCCGGTGCAGACGGAGTATCGGGCTGTGCCGGCGCAGCAAGCGTGACAGCCTCCAGTGTGGCTGCCACGATGGTGGCCACTTCATCGACGGGCGCTTCAGGCGGTTGCACCAGACTGCACGCGAGCATGGCAAGCACTGCCGGGCCGGCCGCCACCAGGGTCCATCTGGGTTTCATCTGTGTGTTCCTTCCTATCAGCAAGGCCGTAGTTCAGTTCTTGCGGCCGCTGCACGTAGCGCATGCGTGGGTCGCAGGATATGGTGACGGCATTCCGGCATTCAGGGTCTGGGGTGGCGAGCCAAGTCTGCCCGCCATGCTCCACGCGAGCATCTGTATCCAGGGTCGCGCTGCTGTTGGCGTGCCGCCAGCGACATTGACCGTCGCTGCTCGCGCCGCAAGCGCTGGTCGCAGCCTGGCTTCGCTTTTTCAGCCTCCTGGGCTGCCAACCGTGTTCCTGAGTATTCCAATCCCCTCAACTTCAAGTTCAACCACGTCTCCCGGCTTGAGCCACGGACCCTTGGCCTTTGTCAATTCCAGCAGGCAACCCGTGCCCACGGTCCCGGATCCGATCACGTCGCCCGGCAGTAGCGTGACCCCCTGCGAGGCGCGGGCCAGGATGTCTCCAAAGGACCAGTAGATGTCCCCAAAATTGCCGCGTGAGAACTCCTTGCCGTTCACCATCGCGCGCATCTCCAAGGCGTACACCCCTGGGCGCCCCGTGGCTCTGCCGGCCAGCGCCTCGGTCGTGATGATGCATGGCCCGAGCGAGGAGGCAAAGTCCTTGCCCTTGGCGGGCCCCAGACCTACCTTCATCTCCTCGCGCTGTACATCCCGGGCTGACCAGTCGTTGAAGATGGTGAACCCGAAGATGTGTTTCTCCGCATCCTCCGCCCTGATATCGCGCCCCGGCTTCCCAATGATGGCAGCGATCTCGAGCTCGTAGTCCAGCTCCTGGGTATAACTTGGAAAGGGTATTTCGTCGTCGGGACCGAAGATGTTGCCCGGATTCGTGAAGTAGAACACGGGGAACTTGTACCACTCTTCCGGAACCTGGCGCCCGCGGTTGGCATTTGCGGTCTTCACGTGCGTCTCGAAGGCGTACGCATCCCGCATGCTGGTCGGCCGGAGAATGGGCGCGTGCAGCCTGGCCTCGCCTGGCGCAATGCGCTTGCCTTCCGTCGCCCGCCGAGCACGTTCCAATCCCTTCTCGCCAGCTTGGATCAGGTCCAACATCGACGCGTACGGCAGCGGGTAGATGGAATCGTCGATGAGCAGCCCCGGTTGATGCGATTTGGCATAGGCCGAGAAGGTGACGAATTTCATGAAAGGTTGCAATCTGCCGCGCTGGATGCCAGAAAGCGGCCTATAGATTGCCTCGCTGCGCTTGTTCAAGCTCCAACGCCTCGAACAGGGCCTTGAAATTGCCTCGGCCAAAGCTCTGCGATCCGCGACGCTGGATTACTTCAACGAACATTGTGGGGCGGTCCTGGATCGGCCTGGAGAATATCTGCAACAGGTAGCCCTCATCGTCACGGTCGACCAGGATTCCCAGATCGTGCACTGCTCTGAGATCTTCCTTGATATCTCCGACGCGTTCCGGCAGGGCATCGTAGTAGGCGTCCGGAACGCGCAAGAATTCCACTCCGTTGGATCGCAACTGCTCGACGCTCTGCAGGATGTCACCCGTGATCAGCGCGATGTGCTGCACGCCGGGCGTTAGGTAGTAGTCCAGGTATTCCTCAATCTGGCTCTTCTTTTTGCCTTCCGCGGGTTCATTGATTGGGAACTTGACCCGCCCGTTGCCGTTGGCCATCACCTTCGACATTAGCGCCGAGTACTCGGTGGAAATATCCTTGTCATCGAAGTGCAATAGCTGGCGAAAACCCATGACCTGGTGATAGAACTGCACCCATTCGTTCATCTTGCCCAGAGCCACGTTGCCAACGATGTGATCGACGCCTGCCAGTCCTGTTGACCTGGCTTCTTTGTCTGCGATAGGGCGGTAGCCCGGGGCAAACGCTCCGCGGTAGTTCCCCCGGTCGACGAACATGTGCAGCGTCTCGCCGTAAACATGGATGGCCGAGGTTCGGAAGGTCCCGTTTCCATCCTGCTCTTCACGGGGCGCCCAGGCAGACTTCGCACCGCGGGACGTGGTCGCTTGCCAGGCTGACTCCACGTCGGCGACCTCCAGGGCAATGACCTTCACCCCGTCGCCATGAACCAGGTGATGCGCCGCGATCTCCGAGGTCGGGGAGTAGCCTGCAGAGAGAACGAAGCGCGCCTGCCCCGATTCGAGCACATACGAGGCAAACTGACGGTTCCCCGTTTCCAGTCCGGAGTAGGCCACCGGGCGGAAGCCATAGGCTTTCCACCAGTAGTGCATGGCATGACGGGCATTGCCCACGTAGAAATGTACGTGATCAATGGCCTTGATTTGTAGGAAATCTGCTTCCTCATGCAGGGGTCGCGGATCGACCCGGGGCCGGGTGTTGGCCGCCAATTCGGTCATGCTCTTCCTCTTCATTCACCGGGCGCCGGGCGGTCCCGCCTGCACTCGCAAAGCCCCGCTGCCGCGGTTTTCTCCGGGGTTGGTTCGCCCATTCTACGCCAAAGGTAATCCAAGCGCAAACTGGCCGTTTGCAACCGAAGCCCGGTCCCCATCACGACGTCGGTTTGTTTGGGCCAACAGACGGGGTCGGCTGGGAATTGCTCTTTACCGGCGCCACTTTCCCGCCAGTGATCTGCTGCAACTCCAGCGGCGCTACCTCAAAGATTGCATTGGGAGTGCCGGCGGCTGCCCATATTGTCGAGTATTGCATCAGGTCCTCGTCTAGGAACGTTTCCATGGGCTCGGCATGTCCCAGCGGAGGAACACCGCCAATGGCAAAGCCGGTCGTACGGCGCACAAACTCAGCGTCTGCCCGGCCAATCGGCTCACCCGTGTATTGGCTGATGAGTGCCTCGTCAACGCGGTTCGCGCCGCTGGTGAGAACCAGGACCGGACGATGGGAGGTCTTTCCCCGAAAGATCATCGACTTCGTGATCTGGCCCAGCGCGCACCCGGCGCGTTCGGCTGCCTCCTGAGAGGTGCGCGTGCTCTCCGCGAACTCGATCACTTTGCAGGAAAGGCCGCGCGCGGTCAACAGGTCCTGGACGCGCTGGGC
>DATIPW010000160.1:0-6260 GCA_035471605.1 Anaerolineales bacterium
GGGGAGCGTGCATAGATGTCAGACACAGCAGACATCATCATCATCGGAGCGGGAGTGCAGGGGGCCAGTCTGGCCTTCCACCTGGCACAGCGCGGAGCGAGCGTGCTGGTGTTGGAAAAACGCTTCGTGGCAGCGGGTGCCACGGGAAGGTCCAGCGGGCTGGTGCGCATGCACTACGACGTGCGCCAGGATACGCAGCTGGCCTGGCTGTCCTTCCAATACTTCCGCAACTGGAAGGAAATGGTGGGCGGGGAGTGCGGCTTCACGCGGACTGGATTTCTGCAGCTGGTCGCGCCCGCCGACACGGCGCTGCTGCGGGCCAATGTCGCCATCCACCAGGAAATCGGTGTGCCGGTGCTGCTGGTCGGTGCCGATGACGTCCGCCGGCTCGCGCCTGCCTTCGATGCTGAGGAGGTGGAAGTGGCAGCATTCGAGCCCGAATCCGGATATGCCATGCCCAGCGACGCGGCGGCCTCGCTGCTCAATGCAGCTCGACAGAAGGGCACGCGCCTGGTGCAGGACTGCGCCGTGACCGGGATCACGGTTCACGGCGGCAGGATCGCCGGCGTATCCACCACACAAGGCGACTTCCACAGCGCGGTGGTGATCAATGCCGCCGGCGCATGGGCGGGACAGGTCAATCGCATGCTCGGGCTGGATCATCCGCTCGACACCTGGCGCCATGACACGATGTTCGTCAGGCGCCCGGCCCCCATCCAAGGGCTGCATCCCACGGTGATTGACAACGCCAACAGCATGTACTTTCGACCGGAGGGCGGCTTGACGCTGGTCGGACTGGAGGACGGTAACCCGCTCGGCGAATCGCCCGACAGCGATACCGAACACGCCCGCCCCGGCTTCGTCGAGCGCGGCATCGACCGCCTCAGCAAGCGCCTGCCCGCCATCCTGGACGGCAGCCTGCATTCGGCCCATGGCGGCTACGATGGCATCACGCCCGACCAGCATCCACTGCTGGGCGCGGCCGGACCGGATGGCTTCTACCTGGACTGCGGCTTCAGCGGCACGGGGTTCAAGACCGCCCCGGCCGTAGGGTTGTGCATGTCCGAGCTCATCCTGGACGGCGCATCGAAGTCGGTGGATCTCTCGATCTACGCTCCGGACCGCTTTGCGCGCGGTCGGCCGGTGCAGGGTGAGCACAGCTATCGTGCCATCTGGCACTAGACCGATCAGAGCCTGGCCCCCGCCAATTGACGCGGCCCCGCAAGTGCGGTAGCCTCATGTTGGCACGTCTTATTGGTTTTCCATGGCCGCGAGCGATTCCTCCAAGTCACTCACATTCCTGTTCACCGACCTCGAAGGCAGCACGAAGCTTTGGGAGGCCTTTCCTGAGCGCATGCAGGGCGCCCTGGCGCGCCACGATGCGATCCTGCGCCGGGCGGTCGAAGGCAACGGCGGACGCGTCATCAAGAGCACCGGCGACGGGGTGCACGCCGCCTTTGAAAGCGGAGCGAGCGCTGTAGCGGCCGCGCTGGACGCCCAACAGACCCTGGCACAGTCAAGTTGGGATGAGATCCAGCCGCATGCTTTGCGAGTCCGCATCGGCGTGCACACGGGTGAGGCGCAGGCGCGCGGCGGCGATTACTACGGACCTGCCCTGAACCGCGCCGCCCGCCTGATGGCCGTGGGGCACGGCGGTCAGACACTGCTCTCCAATACGACGGCCAACCTGGTGCGCGACCATCTGCCGCCGGAGACTTCGCTGCGCGATCTTGGCCAGAAACGCCTGAAAGACCTGGTTCGCCCTGAGCATATCTTTCAACTTGACCACCCGCAGCTGCGCTCGGACTTTCCGCCCGTGCGCTCCGTGGATGCTTTCCCCAACAATCTGCCGGTCCAGATCACCAGCTTTGTCGGCCGGGAACGGGAGTTGGAGCAGGCCAGAGAACGGTTGGCCTCCACGCACCTTCTGACGCTCATCGGACCTGGCGGCACGGGCAAGACGCGCCTGTCCTTGCAGCTGGCGGCCGAGGTCCTGCCCAGCTATCCCGACGGTGTTTGGGTGGCGGAGCTCGCCTCCGTGGCCGATCCGGCGCTGGTGACCCGGACGGTTGCCACGGCCTTCGGCCTGCGCGACCAGCAAGGCATGCCGATCGATGAATTGCTGATCGACTTCCTGCGCGAGAAGAGCCTGCTGCTGGTCATCGACAATTGCGAGCACTTGGTGGACGCCTGCGCCCAGCTGATTGAGCGACTGTTGCTGGCATGCGCCAACCTGAAGATTCTCGCCAGCAGCCGGGAGGCGCTGGGGATTGCCGGGGAGGCCGTCTATCGTGTGCCCTCTCTTGGCCTGCCGAATACGTCCGATGGCACACTGGAGTCCGTTGGACAGTCCGAATCCGTGCAGCTCTTTTCCGAAAGGGCATTTGCCGCCAATCCGCAATTCACTCTGAGCGCTCAGAACGCGCCGGCGGTCGCCCAGATTGTGCGGCGCCTGGATGGGATTCCCCTGGCCCTGGAATTGGCAGCGGCGCGACTCACAACGTTTTCGGCAGAGCAGGTTGCCGCCAGGCTGGACGATCGTTTCCGTCTGCTGACAGGCGGCAGTCGCACGGCGCTGCCGCGCCAGCAGACCCTGCGCGCCCTCATCGACTGGAGCTACGATTTGCTGGGCGAGGGCGAGCGCAGCCTGTTCCGACGCTTTGCCGTCTTCGCCGGTGGGTGCACCTACGAGGCGATTGAGCAGGTCTGCTCGCAGCTGGATGTGCTCGATCTGCTCACCCAGCTTGTAAATAAATCGTTGGTGGCGGTCGAGGAAGAGGACGGGGAAACGCGCTACCGGCTGCTCGAGACCATCCGCCAGTACGCCCGGGACAAGCTGGTGGAGCTGGGCGAGGCCGAAGAGGCCCGCAGGGCCCATTTTGGATTCTTCATGAAGTACGTCCAGCTGGCGGCCCCAAAGCTGGGCACGGCAGAGGCGCTGATCTGGATCCGGCGCCTGGACACCGAGAACGACAACATCCGGGCAGCCCTCGAATGGGGGATTCAGAACGAGTTGGGGGCAACCCTCCAGTTGTTCCCCGATCTCGTCTGGTTTTGGAACCGCCGCGGCCATGAAGAAGAAGGCCGCAACTTCATCACGGCGGCAATGGAGCGCGCCGAACAACTGCCCGTTGCGGAGGGCGAGGCCGGCGTTGAATGGGTCAAGGCCATGGGCGCTGCGTGGAACAGCGCCGGGGCGCTGGCCTACAGCCAGGGCGACAACGAGCGCGGCATCGTCTACGCGCGCAGAGCCGTCGAGCTGGCGCGCCGCAGCGGGGACAACCGCGGCTTGACCCTGGCACTGGGTTTCCTCGGATCTTCGCTCCTGTTCGTCCAAAAGTACGCCGAGGCGATGCCCTACCTGGAGGAGGCCGTGTCGGCCGGGCGGGAGGCCGATGACAGGGCGATCATCGGGATGCCGCTGGCCATGCTGGGACGAACGCTGCTGCTGCGCGACCCGGGGTCCGCCGTCGCTCGCGAGTACGTGGCCCAGGGCGCCGCGCTCATGCAGGAAAGCGGAGACCGCTGGTTCACCGCCATGTCCCTCCTGGCCCTGGCGATCACCACCATGCTTTCGGGGGACCACGAAGGCGCCCGCCGCCAACTCAATTCGCTGACGCCATTGTTTGAGGAACTGGGCGACCGGCATCGCGGGAACATGGTGAGAAGCGAGCTGGCGCATATCGACCGCCGCGAGGGCCAGTTGCAGAAGGCAGAATCCGCCTACCGCGAGACAATCGCTGAGTGGAAGCGCCTTGGACATCGCGCGGCCGTGGCGCATCAGCTTGAGTGTTTCGCGATCCTGGCGCAGACCAGCGAGGACGGCCGCAGGGCCGCGCAACTGTATGGCGCGGCAGAGGCCCTCAGGCAACGCATCGGCATTGCCATGACGCCGGCCGAAAAGACTGAATACGATGTTCAGATCGACCGGCTCAAGGCCGGGATGCAGCCGAAGGATTTCAGCGCAGCCTGGGCGGCTGGGCGGGCCATGAGCCTCGAGCACGCGGTGGCCTTTGCGCTGGAGAATCAGCCGAAGACCGCTGCCTAGGCAGGGGACCGCAGAGCCGAGCGCAGTCCGCCGGATCGAAGCCTTGCGGGCGCAGGCGCGCTGCCACCGTCAGCCTATCGTTCCGCAGAAGGATCCCGTTCCCCACTTCAGCCGGCGCGCAAGACAACGCGGGCTGCATTGCGGCCAGCCGCACCGCTGACGCCGCCTCCCCCGTGCACGCCGCTGCCACACAGGTACAGGTTCTCTATCGGTGTGCGATGATTCGACCAGCCCGGAATCGGTCGCATGAAAAGGAACTGATCCAGCATCAACTGGCCGTGATTGAGATCGCCCTCGGTCAGGCCGTAGGTCATTTCAAGATCACGCGGGGTCAGCAGCCTGCGGTCGACGATCGACGACCGCAACTGCGGAAGATATGCCTTGAGCGCGTCCAGAACCAGACCCTCGAGATCCGGGGGACGCGAGTCCCAGTTTGAGGCTTTCAGCGCGTAGGGTGTGAACTGAACATGGATGCTAACCACGTTGCCGTGCGTGGTCAGCTCCAGGTAAGGCCGCTTGGAGATCTCGCCGTACTTGGCCGCGTCGTAGGCGCGCTCCAGGTACTCCAGCGACGGCGCCAGCACGACGGTGCCCTCGGGGACGCCGTGGCTTCCGTCTGTGAGAAGGTGCAGCTTGGAGACCGAGCCGCGCATCTTGATGGACTGCGTCTTCCACACGAACTCGGGCGGCAGGTTCAACGGGTGCACCAGGGAGAGGAACGTGCGCTTGGGATCCACCGCTGAAAGCACGGCCCCGGCGCTGATCTCCTCCCCACCCTCAAGCACCACGCCGGTACAAGCGCAGCCCTCAACCTGGATCCGTGCAACCCCGCGGCCGACCCGGATCTCGCCTCCAAAGCGAGCGGCGGCTTCCGCCAGGGCGGCCGTGATCGCTCCTGCACCCCCAGCACGCGCGTGCGCCAGCCCGCCGCGGTTGCGCCAGTTGTGCAACAGCGTGAATCCGGTGCCGGCACTCATGGGCCCGAGCGTAACCCCATGGATGGCAAGGGAGGCCAGCGCGGCCTTGAGCGGCCCAGATTCAAACCACTCCTCGAGCAACTCCACCGCGGTCATGGGCAGCATGCGGATGAAACGCAGCATGTCTCTGCGGCCCATGCGCCGCAGGTCGAGGCCCAGGCCTGCCAGGCCCAGCCCCTCCCGCACGCTCATGCCCTTCGGCAGCCGCGGCATGATGGTCGCATCGATCTCATCCAGGAAGCGGGCGGCCCGCTGCATGAACTGCACGAATGCCGGCCACCTGGCGGCATCCTTCTCAGAGAAACGCCGGATCGCAGCCGCGGCCTGCAAGGGATCCGCATCCAACTGCAGGCGTTGACCGTCAGGCAGCAGCGAAATGAAAGGGAGCTTTGCTGTTGGCGGCAGCGCGAGCCTCAAGTCTTGGACGATGTCCGGGCGCAGCATGCCGCCGGGCCAGAGGGCATCCGCGCGGAACCCATGGCCGAATTCTTCGCTGACGAGCGAACCCCCGACCATCTGCCGGCGCTCGAGGACCAGCACTCTGCGTCCGGCTTGCGCCAGATAGGCCGCGGCGACGAGCCCGTTGTGCCCCGCGCCGATGATCAGGAAATCGTATTCAGGGGTTTTCACCGGAGCATCCGCCCCCAGTCACGGAGCATCGCTTGTGCCGCCAGCATGCCTGGCGCTCCCATCACGCCGCCGCCCGGATGCGCGCCGGCCGCGCCGAAGTAGTAGCCGCGCAGCGGCGTGCGGAAGTCGGCCCAGCCCGGCACCGGCCGCAGGAAGAATATCTGATGCAGCAGAAGCTCGCCGTGGAAGATGTTCCCGCCCGTGATGCCGGCGATGGCCTCAATGTCGTGCGGGGTGATCACCTGCATGCCCTCGATGGCCGTGCGGAGGTTGGGCGCGTACTGTTCGATGGTCGAGATCACCGTCTCCCCCAGCGCCTGGCGCCCGGCGTCATCCCACCCGCCCTGGACGTCATACGGGGCATACTGCACGAAGCATGACATGACGTGCCTGCCGGGGGGTGCCATGTCCGGATCGATCATCGACGGGAGGATGATGTCGATGTACGGACGCCGCGAGACATGACCATACTTGGCATCATCGTAGGCGCGTTCGATGTATTCGATGCTGGGGCTGATGGAGATGGCGCCCCGGTGCAGTGGACCCACCCCCGGCATGGCCGTGAAGTCCGGAAGCGCGTTCAGGGCCAGATTCACCTTGGCCGA
>DATIPW010000161.1:0-4251 GCA_035471605.1 Anaerolineales bacterium
TGCCATGAGCCAGAGCAGAACCACACAGAATCCTAGAAATATGATCTTTCGTCGCATCCTTCATCCACTTCAACCACCGGGATCCTCAACCACTGGAGGGGCGTCCCGTCACATCCACCCTGCCACCCCACAAATCCTCCCGCACAAACGGTCACAATCGAGGCGATTGTACTTGAAGTCCAGCCGGCGCCTTTGGGTTGGCGGGCGCCCGGATGACACCGCACACGCCACAGGGCTCACAATCCCCGAGACTTTGAGGGGCGTGTCGGCGCCCCCTTCAGCCCTCCGCCCGCTGCAGGAACTGCTCCAGCACCTGCAGGTACCGCGCCGGCTCCTCCAGGTGCGCAAAGTGGCCGCTGTTCTCAAAGACGATCATCTCGGAGCCCGCGATTCCACTATGCAGGGTCTGCGCCAGGGCCGGGGTGGCATGGTCGTGGCGCCCGACGAGCACCAGCGTTGGCCCCCGAATCTCGCCCAGCCGATCCGTGATGTCCCAGTCCTTGAGCGTGCCGGAGATGAGCCACTCGCTGGGTCCCCACATGCGCTGATAGACCTGGTCTCCCGGTTTCCCCTCCATGCGCTTCAGGCAGTCGGGCCGCGGATGGATGCGCCGGCCCCCGTGACGCCGGTAGAACTCCAAGCCCGCAGCCTTGTACTCCAATGAGTCGGTGGTGCCGGCCGCCTCGTGTCTCTTCAGGGTGTCCTGCACATCCTGCGGGAGCTGTGCCAGGAGCTGGCTGTCCTCGGCCATCCACTGCGGCATGCTGGCACCGGTATTGGCCAGGACCAGGCTCTTGAGGCCCGAGGGCCGCGTGAGCGCGTACTCCATGGCCAGCATGCCGCCCCACGAATGTCCCAACACGTGGACCGCGTCCAAACCCAGCGCTCGCCTCACGGCGCCGACTTCCTCAACGAACAGATCGACGGTGTACAGGGAGATATCCGCCGGCACGTCCGAATTGCCGCCGCCCAGCTGATCGTAGAAGACCACCCGGCGCCCGTTGCCGGCAAGCGCCTCCAGGGGTTCAAAGTAGTCATGCGAGGCCCCCGGCCCGCCGTGCAGGCACAGCAGCGGCAGCCTTCCAGGCTGCTCCCCTTCGCCGACGATGCGATACCAGGTGTGGTAGCCGCGGAATGGGATCGATCCCTCGTTGAACTGCATGCGTCGTCTCCCTGGTCGCGTCGCAAGCAGCCGGCCGCTGCGCGCAGCGCGGCGCAGGCCATGGCTGCGTGCACCTGCCGGCGGGCAAATCTCAAGGACGAGAGACCATGCCCTCGAATTGACCGGCGAAGTTGTTGGAGGTCAGGACCAGCCGGTCGGCTTCGAAATGCGCAAAGTACGTCAGCTGGCCAATATCGAACATTTCTATCACGAAGGTCCGGTCGTCTGACCAGTAGCCGCGCATCGCCCTGCCGTCGAGGGTCTGCCGATACGTCCCATCCAGTCCCACGGGCCAGGTGTTCAGATCGTAGCGCCCCTTCACGATCATCGTGGCTTCAGTCGCGTCCTTGAACTCAAGTGTCAGGGCCGTCAAGTCCAGCGCCTCGGCCGCATCGGCGCCGAAGTCGTAGGTCCTGCCCGAGACGGCCAGAGCCGTGGCAGGCAGCCAGCCCTGCGGGAAGGATTGTTTGGGTTGCACAAGCTCCGCCAACGTGGAATCCAAAGCCGCGACGCCGTCGGGATTCGCGGGCAGGGCCTGTTCGGCGTCCTGGAACGAAGCGCGCAGCAGCGGCTCCAGTTGGTCGAAGTCGAACTCGGCAGCGGTGACGACCACGATCGCGTTCAACGCGGGATACACCTTGACGTGCTGGCCCCCGCGGCCGAGCGCCCAGTAGCTGTCGTCTGAAACCCACCAGCCCAACCCGTAGTCGTCATCTCCATTGGCGTGGACGCGCGCCGTGACGGCCTGCCTCACCCAGTCCTCGGGCACGATCTGCCGGCCGTCCCACTCCCCGCCATGCAGGAACAGGTAGCCCAGCTTGGCCGCGTCGCGCGGGAACAGGTGGATGTCGCCCCAGCCATCGGTGTAGCCCTGCGGGTCGGATTCCCACATGAACTCGTGGATCCCCAGGGGTTCGAAGAGCTGGGTGCGCGCAAACTCCATCTCGCTCATGCCCGTCGTTTGCTGCAGGATGCCGGAGAGCAGGTGCATGCCGGGACTGTCGTAACAAAAGGCCTTGCCCGGGTCGCGGACCATTTTCCGATCCAAGGACTGCTGCATCCAGTCCGGCGCGGCGCGCATCGCGTCCAGGGTCGGCTCGTCACCCCGCAGGCAGCCTGATTCGAATCCATTCACCATTCCGGCCAGGTGCCTGACGGTCACCGCCTGCTTGCGCGCATCCAGGTTGGCTACCCGGCGGTCGGGGAAGTACGAGAGCATGGGCGCGTCGGGGTCCAGCTTGCCCTGGCCGGCGGCGATGCCGACGAGCGTGGTGGTGATGCTCTTGGTGACAGAGGCCATGTCATGCGCGAAGCTGCCGTCGTAGGGCGCAAAGTAGGCGTCCAGGATCACGTAGCCGTTGCGAATCAGCAGCAGGCTGTCGATGCGCACGCCGCCCTCCTGCAGCTGCCGCAGTTCGCGGGCCAGGGCCGCCGAGTCAAAGCCCTGCGATTCGGGTGTGCCGCTGCGCCAGCTTTCCGTGGGCCAGTAATCCGGCACGGACGGGGATTGCGGAGGCTCAGGCCGGGAAAGCAGCGGGCTGAGCAGGAAGGCCCCCATCGCCAGGGCGGCCGCCGCCGCCACAACAATCAGCAACGTACGTGCGCGCATGCTTCCTCCCGTTCTGGGCACCGCTGCCGCGCTATCGCCGCAACAGGACTACAGCCGCGATGACCACCAGCATCACTGCCAGTCCGGCGGCAACAACCAGAGCCAGCGAAGTGGAACGCGGGCCTGCAGCCGACCGAAATCCCGGGCGCCCCAACCGGCCCAGTGAGAAGATGCCCAACAAGACAAGCATCCAGCCTGCGGCGCTGTCGTTCAGCACCAACGCCAAGCCCGCAACCAGACTGACCAATGACTCAAACCAGATCCAAGCCCTGCGTCGGTCACGCATGTGAACTTCCCGGATCGGTTCCGGTTGGGACCCGGCCGGCGCCCGCGCGCACCATCCAGCCAAGTGGCAGAATGATGCCCAAGGGGAACTTCTCGGCTAGCCTGACGTCGGTCGGCACGACCCTCCCAAGATCCCGCATACCGCACACATCCTGCGGCTGTCTCATCCCAGTATACAGCGGCGCCTTCGGGGATTCAATTGCCTGGGCGGAGAACCCCGTCCCGCGCGGCCCGGCCCAGGCCAGGATGAGGGCTGCATTCAAATCTGGTAAGCTATGCTGTACGAGCATGAGCCCAAGGGGGTTGCGGTCGCTCGGCGGAGGTAGGACATGAGCCTGGCAGGACGCGTGGTGATCATCGCCGGGGCCAGCGGCGGGCTGGGGCAGGTGGCCGCGGCCGAGTTCGGCAAGCGGGGGGCATACCTGGTGCTGGCCGGCTCCCGCATCGCGAAGCTCCAGGCTCTTGCGGCTGATCTTGGACAGCCCCCGGATCGAACGCTCATCCACGCCGCCAACCTGGCACATCCCGAGGCCGCGCTGCGGCTGGCCGAGGCGACCATGGAGAGATTCGGGCGCATCGACGTGCTGCTGCACCTGGTCGGTGGTTGGAGCGGCGGCCGGACGATCGAGGAACTGCAGGCCGGCGACATCGAGGCCATGCTGCGGCAGCATCTGTGGACCAGTGTGCACCTGGCGCAGGCCCTGGTGCCGCACATGCGTGCCGCCGGCTGGGGCCGTTTCCTGGTGATCTCCTCGCCCGCAGCTTCGCAGCCGGTTGCCAGACGCGCGCCCTATGCCATCGGCAAGGCTGCGCAGGAAGCCTTAGTGCTGACGCTGGCGCAAGAACTCAAGGGCTCGGGTGTCACGGCCAATGCCGTGCTGGTGGGCACGATTGATGTCGCCGGAGAGCGCAAGCGCAAGCCGGACGTAACCAACCTCGGCTGGGCAACCCCTGAGGAGATCACGGCCACCCTCTTGCACCTGTGCAGCGATCAAGCCGGAACGATCAACGGAGCCCGCATTCCGCTGCATGGCGGGTAGTTGGCAGACTGCCGCCCGGGCGCGGAGAAAAGGGATGGGTCATGTCACTCACCAAGATGCAGATCAAGGATTTGCTGGATGAAAATCTCAAGCACAAGTGCGCTGAGGGCTATGGGCCCAACCGCGTGTGCGTGCGCATCGCGGCCATCGGCGAG
>DATIPW010000162.1:0-22579 GCA_035471605.1 Anaerolineales bacterium
CGACGCCCTGACCTACCTCCATACACGCAAGCCTTCCATTCTGCACCGAGACATAAAGCCGGGCAACGTCAAGATCTCACCACAAGGCACCATACTGCTGGTGGACTTCGGCCTGGCAAAGATCCTGCAGGGTCCGCAGCCAACCACGACCGGCGCCCGGGCGATGACACCCGGCTATTCACCGCCGGAACAGTATGGCATGGCGCGCACGGATGAGCGCACCGACATCTACTCGTTGGGCGCCACTCTTTATGCGGGCCTGACCGGCGCCATTCCCGAGGACGGTCTCGCGAGGGCAATGGACAATGTCCGGCTGACGCCGCTGCGGCGGAGGAATCGGAATGTATCTCGAGGCGTGGCAGCGGCAATTGAGAAGGCGATGGCAGTCGATCCCAGCGATCGCTACCAGACAGCGGTCGAGTTCAAGCGGGCACTGCTCGGTGCGGTGGCCAAGAGCAAACGGCCCGCGGGCGAATTCCGTGTCACGCCGCCACCCGAGACGGCGGCTTCCGCAAAGGAGATCAGCTCCGCGCCCGGGACAGGCGGTGTTCGGTCCTCCACGCGCCCCCCCAACGCGGCCCAGCACATCCCCTCTCGTCCAACCGACGGCAAACGCCGACGCGCAGCGTTGAGATGGCTGACCCTGGTTGCGGCCCTACTCGCGGCCGCCGCCGGCACAGCCATCCTGCGGCCCGAATGGATCCCAGCCGAGGTACGAGCATTCGCCCAAATCCTCCTTGCCAGTCCGATGTGGCGCGTCCTGCCGGCCCCATAATCGTATCTGGCCTCTCAGGGCGCCAAGGGTGGCGCCTCTGGGCCAGTATCTTCAGCTTTGATGGCCACGGCCAGCATGGGTTCAGCCGCCCAGCCGTTGGCAAGCCCGACGCCAACGGTTCTCCGGTCGCCAACTCCGGAAGCCCCTGCCTCCCTCGGAAGCGTGCTAGGTCGAGAAATCGCGTTTGTCTCTGATCGGTCTGGAACGCCTCAGTTGTACTTGGAAAACCTGGCCAGTCGGAGCCCGGTGCCCATCAGCAATCTCCCTGAAGGCGCGTGCCAGCCTTCCTGGTCGCCCGACGGAGCGCGCCTGGTTTTCGTCTCGCCCTGCAGCCTTTCTCCGTCTGGCCAGCCCTTGGACATCTCGGAGGGCCCACAAGCCGAATCAGCCTTCCATATCGTCAATGCGGATGGCTTCGACGTGACGCCTCTCCCGGCTGCGCCCGGCGGCGACTCGGAGCCCGTCTGGTCGCCGGATGGTCAGCGTATCGCTTTCACCTCGCTGCGTGACGGCCGTCCACTCATTTATGTACTGGATTTGCTGAGCAGCTCGGTGAAGAGACTCACAGAGCCCAGCGCCGGCTCTGCCGCGGTTCATGAGCCTTGACTACGAGCGTCGCAACACCCAGAAAGGCGCCCGCTTGGGATTGGGCCTGCCATCGGTGGAGGGCCCGCAAATCTTTGCAGGTGGGCTTTGGCTCCTTCTCGAAGGTATGGGGCCGGATGAGAACCGCGAAGTCTTTGTTTCCACGCTGACCGGCGAACTTCGGACTCGCCTCACCAGCGATCCAGACTTGGACTTTGATCCCGTGTGGCGCCCCACTTCCCCAGAGTGAAACGAGGGCAGCATTCACTACACGCGCCGACGGGCAGCCCAGCTTGGCCGGCCGATACTTGGCGCAACTCCCCGGGTTCTTTCTTACACTCCTCTTATTGACGCCCTTCTCCGGCGCATGTTATTATGCAAGAGAGTAGATGGCACTCTCCCAACGAGAGTGCCAGCTTGTGAATAGACATGTCTCTCCTCAGCAAACGACAAAAGACTCTGCTACTGGTCATCATCCGGGACTACATCGATGCCGCCGTGCCCGTCGGCTCGAAGCGGCTGGTCGAGCGCTATCAACTTGACTTGTCTCCCGCAACCATTCGTCACGAGATGGCCGCGCTCACTGAGATGGGCTACCTGAGGCAGCCCCACACGTCTGCTGGGCGCATACCCACCGAAGAAGGATACCGGTTCTTCGTGGGTGCCCTGATGGACCAAGCAGAACTGCCGGAGGGCGTTCGGAAAACCATCCTGCACCAGTTCTATCAGGCCGTTCCCGGCACCGATCAATGGATGCATCTGGCGGCGTCCGTCTTGGCGCACCAGTCGAGGGTCGCTTCTCTGGTGACCGCGCCCCGGTCTGATGTGCCGCGGTTTCAGCATGTTGAACTGATCTCCACACAGGGCAGACAGATCTTGATGGTGCTTGTTCTCGTCGGCGGCGAAGTTTCGCAGCAGCTCCTGACGCTCGCCGAACCGGTCCAGCAAGAAAGGCTCAGTCAGACGGCCGCCGGGTTGAACGCCGTGCTTGCAGGGCTCACAGTCAGCGAGGTGGCGACGATTCCGAGGCGGCCGGAGGCACTGGAGCAAGACATCCTGGTACTGATCCTGGCCGAGCTTCGCCGGACCGCCGAAAGCGCTTCCGGTGAAATGTACACCGACGGCCTGACCAATATGCTGGCCGAACCTGATTTCGCCAGTACCGAAAGTGCCCGCCGAGCCATACGGCTCCTGGAGGAGCGCACCCAATTGCAGGATCTGCTTGCACGCACGACGACAAACAGCTCTGTGGGGGGCCTGCAGGTCCTCATCGGCAGTGAAGGCGTGTGGGAGGAACTGAGTGATTGCTCCATGGTTCTGGCCCGCTACGGAGTGGCGGGTCTGGCCACCGGGACTCTCGGCGTCCTTGGCCCCATGCGGATGTCCTATGCCAGGACCATCCCCACGGTGCGTTTCGTGGCGGGCCTGCTCAGCGATCTGGTAACCGAGCGCCTTGCAGGAACGCAGTACACCGAAGCCGCAAGTTGAGATCCAGGACTCGAGGATGACCAAAGACAAAAACCAGCAACGCGTCGAAGATGAGGCGATCCAGTCCGCCGAGGCTGCTCAGCACGGAGAGAAAGTGTCTTCCGCGGGGCCCAGTGGTCTTGAGGAACTGGAATCAGTACGCGCCCAACTGGCACAAGCAGAGGCCAAAGCTGCGGAAAACCTTGATGGGTGGCAGCGCGCCCTGGCTGAGTTCCAAAACTTTCGCAAACGGGTGGAACGTGACCGTGCGGTCGAACAGATTGCCATGAAGGGCGATCTGATCAAGAAGGTGCTGCCCGTTCTGGATGACCTCGAGCGCGCCCTGCAGAACCGCTCCGGAGAGGATGCATGGGTCAGTGGAATTGAGCTGATCCAGCGCAAACTCCAGAGCCTCTTGGAAGCTGAAGGCGTGAAACGCATTGAGGCCGAGGGATCGGCCTTCGATCCAAATTTCCACGAAGCCATTGCGCAGGAACCGGTCGACGGCGCAGAGAGCGGCCAGGTCGTGGCCGTCTTGCAGCATGGCTATATGCTGGGCGATCGCGTCATAAGACCGGCGCAGGTTAGGGTCGCGGCCTAGCCTCTCACCACGGCGCTGCGGGGCATGCAGGTTTATCCCTCGCCGCATACCTCCAGACACGAGGGCATTGAGGCCAGGGCACCCATGAGCAAGATTATCGGTATAGATCTGGGAACGACGAATTCGGTGGCCGCCGTGATGCAGGGTGGCGAGCCAGTGGTGATTCCGTCCTCCGAGGGCGAGCGCCTGGTGCCCTCGGTCGTCGCAGTCAACAAGAACCACGAACGGCTCGTCGGCCGCGTAGCGCGCAACCAGGCGATCGTGAATCCCGAAAACACGGTGTTCTCGATCAAGCGCTTCATGGGCCGACGGTCGGAGGATCCGGAAGTCGAGCACAGCCGCGCACGCGTACCGTATGAAGTGGGGGAAGCGCCGAATGGTGATGTGCGCGTCCGCCTCGACGGCAAGGACTTCAGCGCCCCCGAGATCTCGGCCATGATTCTGTCCAAGATCAAGGCCGACGCAGAGGCCTATCTGGGTGAGCCCATATCCCAGGCAGTCATCACCGTCCCGGCATACTTCAATGACGCTCAGCGGAACGCCACCAAGGACGCGGGCAAGATCGCCGGGCTGGAGATCCTGCGCATCATCAATGAGCCGACCGCCTCGTCGCTGGCCTACGGCCTTGACAAGAAAAAGAACGAGGTGATCGCAGTCTATGATCTGGGCGGCGGAACGTTTGACATTTCCATCCTCGATGTGGGGGATGGTGTATTCCAGGTGCGATCCACAAGCGGCGATACGTTTCTGGGTGGTGACGATTTCGATCAGCGGATCATCGACGATCTGGCGGGCGAATTCCAGCGAGAGCACGGAATCGACCTGCGCCGCGACCGACAAGCCCTCCAGCGTCTCAAGGAAGCCGCCGAGAAAGCCAAGATCGAGCTCTCCAGCGTGATGCAATCGGAGATCAACCTGCCGTACATCACTGCCGACGCGGGCGGACCCAAGCACTTGGTGGCCAGGCTGACGCGCGCCCGGCTGGAGCAGCTCACAACCGACCTAGTCGAGCGCACACTGGCGCCGCTCAAGCAGGCGCTCAGCGATGCCAACTTGACCGTCGGCGACATCCACGAGGTCGTGATGGTCGGCGGCATGACGCGCATGCCCGGGGTTCAAGATCGTGTGCGCGCCTTCTTCGGAAAGGAACCGCACCGCGGAGTCAATCCGGATGAAGTCGTGGCAGTAGGTGCCGCGATTCAGGCGGGCGTTCTGGGCGGCGAGGTCAAGGACATGCTGCTTCTGGATGTGACCCCGCTGACGCTCTCGATCGAGACCCTTGGGGGGGTTGCCACGCCGCAGATCGAGCGCAATACGACGATCCCAACACGGCACAGTCAGGTTTTCTCGACGGCTTCTGACGGTCAGACGCAGGTCGAGATCCGGGTACTTCAGGGGGAAAGGCCGGTGGCGGCCGACAACAAGTCGCTGGGAAAGTTCGTCCTGGATGGTATTCCTGCCGCTCCCCGCGGCGTCCCGCAGATAGAGGTCACGTTTGACATCGACGCCAATGGCATCTTGCACGTGACGGCCCAGGACAAGGCCACCGGGCGAGGTCAGCACATCACGATCGCCGCCGCCTCCGGCCTCTCGGAAGCCGAGGTGGAGCAGATGCGCAAGGAGGCCGAGACGCATGCTGAGGACGATCGGCAGCGCAAAGAGCTGATCGAGGCACGCAATCAAGCTGACAACACGATCTATGCCGCGGAGAAGTCATTGAAAGAGCAGGCGGAGAAGGTCGGCGCGGAAGTCAGGGCGGAAATCGAACGCTTGATCGCAGACTTGCAGTTCAGGGTCCCGACATCCGATGTGGCTGGCATTCAATCGTCCACCCAAGCCCTGGCAGATGCGATCCAGAACATCGGTGCCGCCGCCGGGCAAGCCGCAGATGCTCCGGCGGCAGAGACCGCAAGCTCTGGAAGCGCCCAGCCGGGATCAGAGGTGGTCGAGGGTGAGGTGAGGGAGTAGGCCCAAGCCAGAGGCGGTTCCGCTATGTCGGATCGTGATTTCTACGACGTTTTGGGAGTGGGCCGGGGGGCCGGCGACGATGAGTTGAAGTCGGCGTTCCGCAAGTTGGCGCGCCAATATCACCCGGATGTGAACAAAGACCCCGGCGCGGAGGAGAAGTTCAAGGAAATCAATGAGGCCTACGGGGTGCTCTCCGACGCACAGAAGCGCGCCCGCTACGATCGCTTCGGTCGGGCAGGCCTGGGAAATACCGGGGGATATCACGACTACACTGTGGACTTTGCCGATATCTTTGACGAGTTGTTCGGGCAGTTTGGATTTGGCGGCGGCAGAAGCACACGCCGCGGACCGCGGCGCGGTCGCGATCTCCAGATGGCGATATCGCTCTCATTTGAGGAAGCGGTTTTTGGCTCCCAGAAGGAGGTCGAATTCGAGCGGGACGATACGTGCTCGCGCTGCAAAGGATCCGGGGCAGAGCCCGGGACCAGCCCAACGCGGTGCTCCACGTGCGGCGGTGAGGGGGAGGTGCGGCATGTCCGCCAGACCATACTCGGCCAGATGATGCAAACGGCCGCGTGCCCCACCTGCGGCGGCCGCGGCGAGGTGATTGCATCCCCATGCCGGACGTGCCGAGGCAGGGGGTTGGAACGCGCGAAGTTGAAGAAGAACGTTGAGATCCCGCCGGGGGTCGACTCGGGGACCCAGGTGCGCCTGGCTGGCGAAGGCGAGCCGGGGGTCAACGGCGGGCCCAGTGGCAGCCTTTTCCTCGTTCTGGACGTGCAACCGCACCAGTTCTTTCGGCGGCGCGAAAACGAAATCATCCTGAATTTGGACATCAACCTGGCGCAGGCCACTCTTGGCGCTGAGGTTGCGGTCCCGACGCTGGACGGCGAGCAGACGCTGAAGATCCCGGCAGCGACACAGCCGGGCAAAGTCTTCAGATTGAAAGGCAAAGGCGTCCCTCACTTGCGCAGGAAAGATCACCGCGGCGATCAGCTAGTCGTTGTCAATGTGGAGATCCCGGCCAAACTCACGAAGGAACAGAGGGAACTCTTCGAGAAGTTGGCGGCCACGCTTGGCACATCTGTGCAACCGAAAGAGAAGGGCTTCTTGGACTGGCTGAACGAAGCCTTGGGATAGTCTTAGGGTAATTCTCGCGGAAAATTCGCCTGCGGAAATCCTTTTGCTACGTCTGGGCTGCCTGCCGTTCAACGGGCCCGGTTGGGCGCAGCCTTGGCAGGCTGGGAGTCAGCAGGCCACGCTCCTTGTTCTGCTGGCCCGACCACCGAGTGACACGCCAGCATGGGCCATACAAGTCGTCAAGCGAACTGGCGCCAACGATCAACTGACCCCAGATGCCCCGGCGGAGGGCTGCTAGCCACGAGTCGCTGACGCTGCTGCCCGGGGATTGATGAAATTGTCGCGACCGCGCTTGTGCACTTCAAGAAACAACATGTCCCTGTGGCACAGCCCACTGCCAGAAATCCCTCCGGCCGTGCTTTGTTGGGCTCTTGTATCAATGCCTGCCGTCTGAGGGCGGGGCTTTGCCCTGTTCAGTCCGCCGGCATGGACTACCTGGTGCGCTTTCAGCTCGGACGGGAGTCCCGGCCGCCCCGCTTCGCTCACGCTGCGCAGGGCAGCGCGGCCGGCATGCTGCCGCAGGGCTTCAGAGAGCCGCAGGCCTGCCTAGGCGGTTGCCGCCAAGGGCTGGCGGAAGTCATAGATGCCATCGGCAAACCCCCACCGCCGGCCACATGCACCACACGTCACCGCGCCCGCGACTTCAATCAAGGGAGTCTGTCCGCACGCGGGGCAACGAAAGAACGAGGCAGCGTCGGCATGCACCTTGGCATAAGACGTACCGGCGCTACCGCCTCGCATGCGATAGAACACACTGGGCGTCAATTGCCAAAGCTTGCCAGAAGACTGAAGCAGCGAATCCAACGCGACCAAGACCGCAAGCGGCAAAAATCGCTTGAGCAACGGAGTTCGAAAGTGCGACACTGTCAGCTTCCGTTCCACCGCGAAGCCGATTTGCTCTAGCCAGTTCTGTACCTGGCGTGGATGAAAGTCAAAATTAAGCCTGGCAAACTCCACGGGCTCGGGGGCAAATGGATTCCAGGACTGCCGGCCCAACATGTAGCGGACGATCGACTTGAGATTGCACTTGTTGGCAAACTCCAGGATGAAGATGGCGTTCGGCCTCAGCGCCTGGTGAACTTGGCGCAGCGCCCTGGGAGCATCTACCATGTGGTGCAACACGCGAATCATGGTGGCGGCATCAAACAGACCATCGATGAACGGCAGATGGTAGACATCGGCCGCAACGAAGACATATCGATCAGACGCACCCAGCCGGGCCTGGGCCTGCTCCAGCTGCGAGCGCGAATAGTCCAGGAGCACCACGCGCTGAAATCCGGCATAGCGTGGCGTGTTTCGGCCCGCGCCTGCACCCAGCTCCAGAAGCAATTCGCCCCCGTCCGGCAGCAGGCGCCGCAGCGCTATGGCCTCGGTCCGGTCCTCGTACTCCCGCCCGCCCTCTTGCCAGAACGACGCCTGATAGTCGGAGCCCTCGTAGTCGCAGATGGGTGGATCGGGCGCGTGCATCCAGCCTGCCTAGGAGCCTCGCCCGACTGCCCGGTAGGCGAAGCCCCTTTCTTTCATGATGGCCGGATCATAGATGTTCCGGCCATCAAAGATCACGGCTTGCTTCAGTACCGATTTCAGCTGATCAAGATCCAGCTGCTTGAACTCATTCCACTCGGTGATGACCATCAGGCCGTCGCACCCGTCGGCCATCTTGTATGGATCGCGGAACATCTCGACCGAGGGCATGATGCTGCGGGCCACTTCCATGGCCACCGGATCATAGGCTCGCACGTTGGCGCCTGCCTCGGCCAGGTACCTAGCAATATCAATCGAGGGCGCCTCACGCATATCGTCCGTGTTCGGCTTGAACGCCAGACCCAGAAGCCCGATGGTCTTTCCCTTGAGGCCGCCGAGCATGTCGGAGAGCTGCTGCACGGCGGCTGTCCTGCGCCTGTAGTTCACGTCGGTCACCGAGTTTAGGATGCGTGGTTCCAGCTGGCGTTCGTTGGCCATGTAGGCCAAGGCTTTTACGTCCTTCGGAAAGCATGAGCCCCCCCACCCCAGGCCGGCATCCAAGAAATGGCGCCCGATGCGCGCGTCGTAGCCCATACCGGCGGCCACTTCCTTGATGTCAGCACCCACGGCCTCGCATAGATCCGCAAGTTCATTCATGAACGAGATCTTGGTAGCAAGGAAGGCATTCGAGGCGTACTTGATCATTTCTGCCGTACGAAGATCCGTGATGACGATGGGTGCCCGCAGAGGCAGATGCAGCTGGGCCACCTTTTCCGCGGCCTCCCGGTGCAGCGAACCGATCACGGTCCGATGGGGGCTCATGAAGTCTCCGATAGCTGATCCCTCGCGCAGGAACTCGGGACATGACACTACCGAAAACTCAATCTTTCGACGCTGGGCCCCCTTGATAATGTCCGCCATCCAATCACCGGTCCCAATCGGAACAGTCGACTTGTTGATGATCACCAGGGGTTCGACCATGCTCGCGGCGATGGATCTTGCTGCAGAAGCCACGTACTGCAGGTCCGCCTCACCTTTTACTCCCGACGGCGTCCCGACCGCAATAAAAGCGAATTCACTCCCCCGCAATCCCTCCTCATAGGAAGTCGTGAACGTCAGCCGTCCCGCCCTGACATTGCGCTTCACCAATTCATCCAGGCCGGGCTCATAGATCGGCATGATGCCCTTCTTGAGGTTCTCGATGCGCTGCTCGTCCACATCCAGCGCGACCACCCGGTTGCCCAGATCAGCAAAGCAAGCGCCAGTTACCAGGCCCACATATCCGACTCCTACGACACAGATCTGCTTCATAGACGCCCTCTGTCTTTCCAGGATCGCGATTCGTTTCGACTCCCGAGCATACGCGGGACATAGTCCTTCTTGCGGAGAGGCCCATCAATGATACTACGCCTGATTTGACCGGACAACTTCTGGTATAGTCGCCGCATGCGCCTGCTTTTCGTGGCGGACGGCCGTTCACCCATCGCGCTCAACTGGATTCGCTATTTCGTTGACCGCGGCGACTCTGTCTTTTTAGCATCCACTTTCGATTGCACGCCCGACTTGGGCCTGCAGGGCATGGAAATCACACCCGTAGCATTCAGTCGCAGCAGATCAAAGGGACCGCCGGTTCAGCGCAGCACGTCCCGCTCGCGACAATGGCGGACGTCCGTTCGACATTGGCTTGGACCGCTCACTGTGGCAAGGGACGCTCGTCGCCTGCGCGACTATGCCAGCCGAGTTCGCCCTGACGTGGTGCATGCCATGCGCATCCCTTTCGAGGCGATGCTCGCGGCGGACGCCTATGGGCCGGCGCCCCTGATCATTTCCGTATGGGGAAATGACTTCACGCTCCATGCTGCCAGTACGCCCCTCATGCGCCACTACACAGGGTGGACGATGCGGGTTGCCGACGCGCTGCACGCGGATTGCAGACGTGATGTACGCCTCGCCCGGCAATGGGGGCTTGAGGCATCCAAGCCAACGCTGGTCGTTCCAGGCGCGGGGGGGATTCGTCCCGATGTCTTCTTTCCGGCCAAGGTCCCTGCCGCCGATCCCACCGTGGTCAACGCCCGCGGCGCCCGTTCGTACGTGCGCACTGACGTATTCTTTAAAGCCATCCCCCTGGTCTTGGCGCACATCCCGGGCGCACGCTTCCGCTGCGTCGCCATGGCCGGCGATCCCGACGCGACGGCACTTGTAGAAAGACTGCGAATCAAACATGCGGTAGAAATGATGCCGGCCTTGAGCCAAAATGCGCTGGCAGAGGTTCTCCGCAGCTCTCAAGTGATGGTCTCGCCCGCCCTCCATGATGGAACCCCCAACACCCTCTTGGAGGGAATGGCTTGTGGCTGCTTCCCCATCGCCGGGGATCTCGAGTCGATCCGGGAGTGGATCAGACCCGGGGAGAATGGTCTCGTGGTGGACGCCACCAATCCCGAACAGCTCGCACAGGCCATCTTGCAGGCTCTCGAAGACAAAGACCTGCGGCGCGACGCCGCAGGTCGAAATCAGCAACTCATCCATCAGCGGGCCGAGTACTCTCGCTGCATGGGCCGGGTAGCCGAGTTTTACGACGAAGCCCTGGCGGCCTCGCGCGGGGCTGGGTCCTGACCTAGGACAACTCCGTCGGCCCGGTTCGCGCCGTCCGCAAAGACTCCAACCGATCCGTGAGCTCCGCACGGCGAGCCTCGGCCGCCTCTCGCACTTCCGCCACGAAGCCCTCGCCTCGCGCCCGCAGGTGTGCCCGCAGGCCTTGACCGGATTCCGGGGCCAGCAAGAGTGCCAGCGTAGAGCCCACAAGTGCACCAATAAACGTCCCGATCATAAAACCAAACATTCGGCGCATGACAGTCTCCTTACGTTGATCCTCGAACCCGCGAGGCACGGCTCAATTCACGTTGCAGCGGGCACCCGCATTGGGGCCTACAGGCAAGTCCTTTCCGCTGTGCTTCCCTAACGGGATTATAGGCGAAAAGACACTTCTGTGGAATAATGGGTCTGCGCGGGCATCGCATTCCCACGATGGGCGAGCCCGACGCTGGATCAAACCACGGCTGTACTTGCGGAATTCCGGGGGAAACCGCAACCCACGGCCCCTACCTTGACCGGAGGGTACCATGAGCACTGTCGCTCCCAATGTGAGCAAGTCGGCAACCAAAGGCGCGTCGCCCCCGCGCCGGAAGATCACGACGTCGGCGCTGCGCCTTAAAAAAGAGCAGCGCAACATAATCACCATGCTGACAGCCTATGACTATCCGATGGCTCTGGCCGAGGACCAGGCGGGAATCGACGTCATTCTCGTCGGCGACTCACTCGGCATGGTGGTCTTGGGCTATCCGAATACGCTTCCGGTGACCATGGAAGAGATGCTCCATCATTGCCGAGCCGTTGCGCGAGGTGCCCAGTACGCACTCCTGACCGGGGACATGCCCTTTATGTCATACCAGATTGGTGCCGAGGAGGCTGTCCGCAACGCCGGTCGCTTCTTGCAGGAAGCGGGGATGGACGCCGTCAAACTGGAAGGGGGGCGGGACCGGCTGAAAGCCGTCCGGGCTATCACGAGCGCCGGCATCCCTGTCATGGGTCACCTGGGCCTCACGCCCCAATCAGTCAACCAGCTCGGGGGCTTTCGGCCTCAGGGTCGAACGGCGGCGTCCGCCAGGCGCCTGCTGGAGGATGCGCTATCCCTGGAAGAGGCGGGGTGCTTCAGCTTGGTGCTGGAGTCGGTACCGGCGCGCCTCGCGAAGCTTGTCTCCGAGAAGCTCTCCATTCCCACACTGGGAATTGGCGCAGGCGCGGGCTGTGACGGACAGGTTCTCGTAACGCACGACCTGCTGGGGCTCTTTGATCGCTTCACTCCAAAGTTTGTGAAGAAGTATGCGGACTTCCACGGTGAAATGCAGCGCGCGTTTTCCGAGTTCGCGGAGGACGTGCAGGTCCGGGCCTTCCCCGCGGCCGAGCACTCCGTCGAAATGGACGAGGCTGAGTGGCAGCTTTTTGCAAGCCAGGTTGGCATGTAGCACCCAAGACGGAGCGGCACATGGAGCACGAAGCGAATCCGGGCGAGTCCGTGCTGATCGTTGGACTGGGTGCCTTGGCAACCCTTTTTGCCGCCCGCTTGGGGGCGGCTGGGCACGCTGTCACCATGCTGGGCACCTGGTCAGAGGGGCTCAGGGCCTTGCACGACGGGGGCGCCCGGCTGTTGGAATCAGACGGCCACGAGCTGCGGGTCCCCGTCACTGCTTCTGACGATCCCCGCGCCTGCGCTGGCGCCAAGCACGCGCTCGTGTTGGTCAAATCCTGGCAGACGGAGAGGGCAGCCCGTCAACTGCTGGGTTGTCTCAGGAAGGATGGCCTAGCCCTCACGCTGCAAAATGGGTTGGGGAACCGTGAGGCTCTGGCGATCCGCCTTGGAACGGAACGCGTCGCGCTCGGCTCGACAACTGCCGGGGCAACCCTACTGGGACCAGGCTTGGCCAAGGCCGGGGGCGAAGGAACCATTTCCGTCGAGGCTCACCCGCGGATCAATCCAGTTCGGCAGGCGCTGATCCGCGCCGGTTTCCGCGTAGAAGTCGGCCGGGACGCTCTGGCCTTAATTTGGAGCAAACTTGTCGTCAACTCGGCCATAAACCCCCTCACTGCCATCTTGCGAGTATCCAATGGCCAGCTGCTGGAACGGCCGGCAGCACGCCGCTTGCTGCATGCCCTTGCCAAAGAGACTGCTGCCGTTGCGCACGCAGAAAATGCAGATCTGGCGCTCGCCGATCCCGTGCAGATGGTTGAGACGGTCGCGACCCGGACGGCCTCCAACCACTCCTCGATGTTTCAGGACGTGCAGCGCGGGGCAGTCACGGAGATCGATGCCATCTGCGGCGCCATCACACGGGCAGGTCGAGAGCACCGTATTCCCACACCGATGAACGAAGCCTGCTGGCACCTCGTCCAGGCCCTCACGCAAACTCCGGCAGCAGCGCCCAAACCCAGCACGTAGTTGCGGCAGCCTCTACGGGGGACATGATCATGGCCCTCATGCGGCCACTGAACTCGCCCGTGGCTCTGGCGGCCCGGCCTCGCATATGCCCACATGGTAAGATTCGAGCACTTGCAGCAAATGGGAGGCACTACGTATGCCACGCAGGCTCATGGCGGTCCTACTCCTGGCAGCGGTTCTTCTACCCGGCTCGGCGCTCGCACAGTCTCCGATTGTGTTCTCCAGCCTCCAGGTGCAGTTGTGGCCTGAATACGACCAGCCAAGTATGCTGGTCATCTACGATTTCCAGCTGGCTCCAGAAATCCAGCTGCCAGTTGGCGTCACCGTCCAGTTTCCGGACGACGCCAATCTGGTGGCGGTCGCCGTGGAGGGGGCAGGCGGAACACTGCTGAATGCGGACTATCTGGAGTCTTCGGCAAGCGCGGACTGGCGCTCCGTGATAGTACAGGTCGAAAGCCCCGCGATCTACCGCATCGAATACTATCAGCCCCTGGAGCGTTCCGGCCAGCAAAGACAGTTCACCTATGAATGGCCCGGCCAGTACGCAGTTCAGAACTTTGGGATTGGAGTCCGGCTGCCAGCCGACGCGATGGCCGCCTCCACGCTGCCCCAGCTGCAGACTGGGCAATCCGACGGTAGCACTCGCTTCTTGGAGCAGGACTTCGGCGCGCTGGGCGCGGGAAGCCCATTCACTCTTGCCCTCAACTACACGCGCACTTCCGACGCACTGGCGGCCTCGGAGCAGGATCTCCAGCCCTCTCAACCTTTGGACGCCAGCACGCCCGGGCGCGTCATGCTGAGCAACTACCTGCCGTACATCCTTGGCATCTTGGGTGTGATTCTGATGGGCGGCGGTGCCGTGTACTTCTGGCAATCCAGCCGGGTCCGCCCAGCCGTGCGGGGCAGACATCGGGGAGACGCGCAGAGTCGGGGGGAGCGCGCCGGCGATGTGCACTGTCATCAATGCGGGACTCGATCCCAAGCGGGTGACAGGTTCTGCCGCGTGTGCGGAACCAGGCTGAGGCAGCCGGAGTAGAGCACCCACAGCTTCAGTGCGGCTGCCAGACGCGGCCAGGCGGCACGCCCGCAATCATTCCGGGCGGCTCAGCAGCTGCCGGCACACGCGGGCTCGAAAGGAAAGACACTGGACGCGCTCGGCATCATCACGATCTACTTCTTCTATGGTCTGGCATTCTTCAGCATGGGCCTGCTGGTGGCGATTGAAGGCGGCCGATCGTCGGAAGAGCGCGTGCGCAAGGCGCTCCGACCGCTTGCCGGATTCGGCCTTGTTCACGCCGCGCACGAGTGGATCGAGATGTTTTCACACATCAGCCAGGCCAGTGGACACCAACTGGCTCCAGCGCTGATCGTGCTTCGCCTCTCGACCCTGGTATTCTCGTTCCTTTCTTTGGCGGCCTTCGGGGGCTTCCTTCTGGCTCGCGACGAGACCGCGCAGCGGGTCAGCCTGATGATTCCCCTGGGCTTAGAGGCCGTTTGGGTCTTCGGCCTCACCTCGCTCAGGGGGAACTATTCACCGGCGTCCCTCTACGGGGTGGTAGATGTCTGGACACGATACTCCCTGGCGATTCCGGCGAGCATTTTGGCCGCGCTCGGATTGATTGCCCAGCAGCGTGCCTTCCGACGAACGGGAATGGTGCGCTTCGGTCAGGACGCCCTCTGGGCGGCGGTTGCATTCGCCTGGTATGGCCTGATCGGACAGTTGTTTACGCGGGCCACCTCGTTGCCCCCGTCAAGCGTCATCAACGAGGGACTGTTCCTCCGCCTTTTCGGTTTTCCCGTCCAGCTTCTGCGGGCTGCTGTGGCCCTGGCGGCTTCCGTCTATGTGATTCGTTTCCTGCGTGCATTCCAGGTGGAGACAGAACAGAAGATCGCAGATCTGCAGGCGTCGCGGCTGCACGAGTCCCAGCAGCGAGAGGCCTTGCGCGGCGAACTCTTCCGGCGGGTCGTGGCAGCCCAGGAATCCGAACGCCAGCGGATTGCCCGCGACCTGCACGATGAAACGGGGCAGGCGCTGACCGCCATAGGCCTGGGACTCCGCGGTCTGGAGTCGCGAGTGCGTCAGGATCCGGACCGGGCCACAACAACCCTTCACGAACTCCAGACGCTTACCGCCGACTCTCTGAAGGAGTTGCAGCGACTGATGGGCGATCTGCGGCCGGCGCATCTTGATGATCTTGGGCTTGCTGCAACCCTTCGGTGGTACGCCGCCAAGGTGGAGGAGCGCGCCCCGCTCCGGATCACGGTGGACACGGCGGGGGCCGAGCAGCCTATCGACGACGCAGCACGCATTTGCACGTTTCGAATTGTTCAGGAGGCGCTGAACAATGTCATCCGACATGCCGAGGCTCGCAGCGTTCACATCGCGCTTGAGTACACCGACAACAGCGTACGCGTGGCCGTTCGCGACGACGGGCGGGGATTCGACCTGGAACGCCTGCACCGAACCACGTCCCACGGCCGTCAGCCCTTGGGCTTGGCGGGCATGCAAGAACGGGCAGCCCTCTTGGGCGGACGGGTCAGCATACGTTCACGGCCCGGTGAGGGGACCCTGATCGAGGCCTCCTTGCCGTACCGAGACGAAAGTGAGGTTCTCCGTGACGACGCGCCTGCTGCTGGTGGATGACCACGCCGTCATACGCTCCGGGTTGAAGATGCTTCTCAGCGCCGAGGGGGACGTGGAAATCGTCGGAGAGGCGGGCACAGCCGCCGAGGCTATCGAGATCGCCGGCCGAACCGCCCCGGATGTAATCCTGATGGACATTGGCCTGCCGGACGTATCCGGGATCGATGCAACCCGCGAGATCAAGAAGCGCTTCCCTCAGGTTGCCGTGGTAGCTCTTACCATCCACGAAGATGAGGAGTACTTTTTCAAGATGCTGGAGGCCGGCGCCGCAGGCTATGTTCCCAAGCGTGCTGCCCCCGAGGAACTCGTAACGGCGATTCGCGCGGCTGCCTCCGGGGAAGTCTACCTATATCCGTCGTTGGCCAAGCTGCTGGTGACCGACTATTTGAGCCAGGAGCATGCCCCTGCCGACAGGGCCACCCTGGACGGCCTCACGGAGCGCGAGCGGGAGGTGCTCGCCTACCTGGCAGAAGGCACCAGCAACGACGAGATCGCCGCCTCCCTGGTGATCAGCCCCAAGACAGTGGAACGTCACCGCGAGAACATCATGCGCAAGTTGAACCTGCATTCCCGAGCAGAGTTGGTGCGCTATGCCATTCGCCGAGGGATCATTCAAGCCTAGCCGATTGCCCGAGGAACTCGAGGGGCCACCCCCTGTGCGGCACGCCCAGCTTGGCGCTCGAGATGTGGACGGCGCGGCTTCAACCCGACGCAGCGCAGACACTGCGTAATGCAAGAGACCTGATGCAACCCTTCGTTCGTCCCTTCTTCCTTGTGATCGGCACATTCTTCGTGGGACTGGGAGTCGTGGGAATGTTCATTCCGATCCTACCCACAACGCCGTTCCTGCTCCTCGCTGCAGCTTGCTATGCACGAAGTTCGGACCGCTTTCTGCGCTGGCTGCTGGAGAATCGCTGGTTCGGCGCGTACATACGCAACTACCGCGAGGGGCGCGGGATGACCCGCGACACCAAGCTGCTGATCTTGCTGGCTCTGTGGCTGACCCTGGGCTTCTCGGCGGCGTTTGCCGCATCCACCTGGTGGCTGCGCCTCCTGCTGCTGGCCATCGGCGTCGGCGTTTCCCTTCACATCTACAAGCTGCGAACGTACGAGCCGGGGCACCCAGCACCCTCGCGGGAATCCCGCAACACACCTGCTTCCTCTGACGAGGCCTAGGCACCAGGCCCGTCCGCCCGCCCCAAATCCCCACATCGCACCAGATCCCTGGACCCCCTCTGGTCAAGCAAAAGAGCCGAGGGGCAGCCACTCGTGGGGCATTCCTCCCATGGCGCGGCGTGTCAATGGGGCGCGCGCCGTAGGCGGGGTTTGCAGATCAAGCTCCTTTTTGCTCGAAAAGATGGGGCGTGCCACGAATAGGCAGCGCACACCGAGGTCGCTAGACTCCAGGTAGAAGCCCATCGAGCCTCCAGTCGTGCATCAGGAGGCGTTGCAGGCAGAACAGGAGAATGCGATGTATGCGCTGGATGTAGTGCTTGGCATGACTCTGTTTCGCGTGATCCTTCCCGTGGCTGTGTTGCTCATGGTTGGGGAGTGGGCTAATCGGCGAGTGCGCCGGCTCTACGGCCGCAGGTAGGCGCTCGATGAACGACTCCACGGCGGCTCTGGCGGTCCTGACCGGCTTGGCCCTACGATTGCTCATCCCCATCCTGATCACAGGTCTGATTGTGGTGGGGCTTTCCCGATTGGACAAGAGGTGGCAGACGGAGGCCTTGCCGTCCCCTCTGCAGATCGAGAAACCCCAGTGTTGGAAGGCCAACGGCTGCTCGACATCCAAGCGCAGGAACTGTCCAGGTTACAAATCTGATTTGCCATGCTGGCAGGTCTTCCGCCGCAGCAACGGCTACCTGTCACAGAAATGCCTGGACTGCCGCGTCTTGGTGGCAGCGCCCGTTCCGAATTAAGCATGGCAGGAAAATCCTAGGAGATGCGAAATGCGCTCACGTCTTGATCGTCTGGGAATCGCGCTGGCCGTCTCAGTCTTTGCCGCTGGCGCAACCCTAGTTGTCGCGCAGGCTCAGGATCCACCCCCGGTCGATCCAAACAACCCGGCTCCGCAGCAGGTGCCGGCCTGCGTTTCCTGCCACACCGAATTTGCCACCGAATGGCAGCATGGTCCGCATGGCCAGGCCGCGTCGGATCCGACTTTTGTGGAACAGTGGGCCGCCCAGGGCCAGCCGGGGGCGTGTCTTGTCTGCCACGTCACTGGCTACGATCCAGGCACCGGAACCTGGGCAGAAGACGGCGTGGCCTGCGACGCCTGCCATGGCCCGCTGGTTGCGGAGCATCCCAAGGAACCCATGCCGGTCAACCGCGAGCCAGACCTGTGCGCCCGCTGCCACAGCGATGTCCGGTTTGGGTGGCAGGATTGGCAGGGAAGCACTCACTTCCAGCGCGGCATGAGCTGCGCCACGTGCCACGATCCACACAGCGCATCCCTCAAGGTCGTGACGCCACGTGACGGCAGTGCCCAGTACACCGACGCCTCCCAGTTGTGCATAACCTGCCACCAAGATGTGAGCATGAATTTCCCCTACACGCCGCATCAGCAGCAGGGTGTGACCTGCATTGACTGCCATGTGACACACAGCGAGACCACGCCCCCCGAGGCCCATACCATTCCGGATCACTCCTTCAAGGCCAACTTGAATAGCTGCAATGCCTGCCACTCCGATCAGATGCACAGCCCCGCGCAGGCACTTGGCACAAATCAGCCGGCTCTGGCGACCGGACCGGCCGGCCAACAGTTGCAGCAGGCGGGCCTGAATGCAGAACCCAGCCCGGTGAGCCCCTGGGGGTACGCGGGCCTGGCAGCGCTGCTCGGCCTGGCTGCCGGCATGGTGATGGCCCCGTGGCTCGAGAAATGGTACAGCCGGGCGGTCCGCCACCAACACGGAGGTCAGGATGACTAGAAGACTGGGGCGCCGGGATTTCCTCAAGCTCTCTGCCATCGGTGTCACCGCTGCTACCGCGACTCGCGTCATGCGCCGCGCCCAAGCTTCAGAGAATTCGGTCACCGGGGAGCGTCAATGGGCGATGGTCATCGACCAATCCAAGTGCGTGGGCTGCGGGTACTGCTCGCTCGCGTGCCAGGCTCACAACGATTCAAGCCCCGACATCCAGTGGAATCGCGTATCTGCGGCGGGCGAAGTCGCAGGCAAGACCATCTACCTGGCTCGACCCTGCATGCAGTGTGCAAAGGCGCCCTGCGTCGATGTCTGCCCGGTCAAGGCATCCTACTATCGGGACGACGGGATCGTGATGATGGACTACGACCGCTGCATCGGTTGTCGCTACTGTGAAACGGCCTGCCCGTATGAGGCCCGCTCCTTCAACTGGAGGAGCTTCGATGGTCCCAATCCAGCGGTGCCCAAATGGGGGCAGCCTGAGGTCCCGCGCCGCGCGCGAGGCGTGGTGGAGAAGTGCAGCTTCTGCTACCAGCGCATTGATCGCGGTCTTTCGCTGGGCATGGAACCCGGGGTCGATGCGGATGCCACTCCGGCTTGCTGTGTGGCGTGCCCCACCGGTGCCCGCGTCTTCGGCGACTTGAGCGACTCCCAGTCCGAAGTCAGCAGGTTATTGCATGAAAACGTGACCTACCGCCTGCGAAATGAGCTGGGAACCGATCCCCGGGTCTACTACATGGCCGCAGATGCGGCAGAGATGGAGGAATGATGCCCAAGCTGCCAAAGCTCGCTCTGCCGCGACCAACGCTCTCACCCTGGATCCTCTGGCTGGGCTTCCTGGGAATCATATTGCTGGCAGCTCTGGTGGCGGGCATCCTTGTATTCTGGCAGGGCCTGTGGCTCACCAACCTCACGGATCGCGTGCCCTGGGGCCTGTGGATCACGATTGACCTCTCGGCCATCGCCCTGAGCGCTGGCGCATTCTCGCTGTGCGCCGCCGTGTACCTGATCGGCCTCACACGCTACGAACCCATCGCGCGCACGGCCACCTTCGTGGGCCTCATCGGCTACACCATGGCAATGCTCTCGTTGCTGCTGGACATCGGCCGGCCAGATCGCTTTTGGCATGCCCTGGTCTACTGGAACGGTCATTCGCTGCTTTGGGAAGTGACCATGTGCGTGATGCTCTATCTGGCAGTCCTGATCCTGGAATCCATGCCAATCTTCGCCCGCTTCGGTTGGCTGAAAAGGAGATTCCCGCGAATCACGGGCAGGATGAGCGGGCTGCATCACTATGCCCCCTATTTGGCGATTGCCGGGCTGGCCCTTTCAAGCCTGCACCAATCATCGCTTGGCGGCGTGTACGGCGTTCTCAAGGCCCGGCCCATCTGGTACAAGCCTGATCTGACTGTGCTTTTCATGCTTTCGGCCATTGTCGGCGGCATCGCGCTCACGCTTTTCGCCTCCATGCTGTCGGCCAGATTGACTCGTCGCGCCCGCGTAAGCGAAATGTTGATCGAGCGGGTCGCGCACTTCCTGGCGTGGGCACTCGTGGCCTACTTGTACTTCCGCTTCTGGGATGCATTCGCCCAGCATTACACCTACGAGCCGGGCCGGACGGAGGGGCTGAATCTGCTTCTGGGCGGCCCCCTATCTTTCAACTTCTGGGTGCTGGAGATGCTGCTTGGAGCGCTGGTGCCCATGGTGTTGCTGCTCACGCCCTACACGCGCAGGCATCCCTTCTGGCGCCTGGTCGCGCTGGGGTTGGTGGTGACCGGCGTCATCGCCTATCGTTGGGATACGAATCTGTCGGGGTTGCTGATCGTCATGCCCTACGCGCCCGGTCAGCAGGCGATCGCCTACGCGTCGTACGTGCCCTCACTGGTGGAGATTGTCGCCGGACTGGGTGTGGTGGCGTATGGGCTGCTGGCCTTCTCACTGGGGGTACGCTACTTGAACGTGGTTAATCACCGCCTGACCATTGAGGAACCGGAGACGGCCGCCGCCGTCTTGCGAGAAACGGTGCCAGCCTAGCAACGGCCTTGGCAACACAAAAAGAGCCGATCGCACAGGACCGGCTCTTTTCTATTCTCCGGACGGCCAGCTATCCGAACTGGATCGCCCGATGGCTATTTCTCAGGTGCACCGGCATCAATCCACTGTCGCAGGCTGTCCAGCTCACTGGCCGAGAAGTTGGCGAAGTGCTGAGCTGACTGCACCACCACCAAGGGGCTGCCCACGGCGTCCCCTGACAGGATCACGGCGCCGTCCTTGCCGCCCAGCATGAGTGCACCGAAGCTTGTGACATCCAGTCCACCTGCCATGGTGGTCGGGTTATGGCAAGCCCCGCACTTCGATCCCATGAGTGCACCGACATTGGCGTCGTAGGTCGGATTCTCAGGGAGCGAGCTCGGAATAGGCGTTGCGGCAGACGCCGGGATCTGAGATTGCAGGATCTCCCGCAGCTTGGGTGCATCAAATCCCGCATAGGTATATACATTGCCGTGGCAGGCGCTGTTGGAACAGAACGAGGTGTTACTGGTGCCACCTGGGTCCGCCATCGTGTGGCATGCCGAGCATGAACTGTCCAGCGACTGGTTGTGCAGCGCAATCCAATTCGGATTGCGGTGAGAGTCGGGTTCCGGGCCCCGGCTGATCTCTATTGTCGTTACAAAGTCCTCTGCCCCCGCAACCACCGGAATCGAGTGGCAGACATTGCACTCCAGGCGTATTGCCTGCGCATCTGCATCCAGGTGCTTTCCGTCATGGCATCGAAAGCATCCCGGCGAATCAATGTGTCCGACGTTCGAAGGATGCGTTTCCCAATCGACCTGTTGATCAGGGAAGAATGAAGTGGAATAGATCTCCTGCAGGGCCGCAATGGCGTCGCTTACTTTCTGGGCATTCGCGCCGTAGAAGCCGGAATAGTGGGTCTGGTAGTACGCGTCCAGTCCGGCAATGGCCTTCAAGGCCTGCTCTGCGCTGGCGTAGTCCGCCTGCAGCACCTCGACACCCCGAGCGCGGATTTCAGGAATCTCGCGCGAGATCACCCCGATGGCCAAGGCATTATCCATGGATTCTTCAGGCGAGTGGATGAGGTGGGTGATCCGGTTGTGGCAGGTGATGCAATCCATCTCCTTGAGCTGGCTGCGGTCGATCTGGGTCGGGTCCAGCCCAGATTCGATATCCAGGTAATCCGTGCTGGTTCCATCGTCATTGACCACGCTCACAAAAGGTATGCTCTGGTCGAGGGCATCGCCGGGCAAGTAGTACACCTTGTTCAAGATATGCCAGTGAATGCCACGTCCTTGTCCCTCGCGCTTGTCGCCACCGCCTGTTTTCAGGACCAAGTAGATTTGGGACGCAGAATTCTCCTCGTCCTTGGCGAAACGGGCGATCGTGCGCAGGCTGTCATCCGAGAACTTCTCAGGGGTATGACATTTCTCGCATGTCTCTCCTGCCGGGCGCATGTTCTTCACCCGGATCGGATACTCGTAGGTTTGAAAGGTCATCGCCACGATATGGCGTATGTCGCCCGCCTTGCGGAAGATCTGATTGCCGACGAATTCCCGTCCAATATGGCATTCGACGCACGCTATGCGCGCATGCGGCGAGGACTTGTACGCAGAGAATTCGGGCGGCATGGTGTGACAGCTCGTACCGCAGAACGATGGGGAGTTGGTGTAATCCCAGGCATACGCTCCACCGACTATCAGTCCGAGCGTGAGAACTCCCAGAACTGCGTATGGCAATATCAGCAAACGGCGCGGAGAACCGCGGGGCGGAAAAAAGAAGTTGCGGAGTTGTGACAGGATCCTTCGAAGCATGCTTCCTGACCTCGCTAGTTGTCCAGCGCCCCAGACGCAATCCAGTTGAGGATCAACTGGATCTGCTCTTCGGGCAAACTGCCTCGCGGGGGCATGGGCTGCCCGCCAAGGCCCTGTAGCATCTGTGCCAGGAGGCTATTCTCTGGATCCCCGGGCATGATGACGGGTGCGTTGTCTCCGGTATTCAGAAC